>CAYOFY010000075.1:0-7281 GCA_964403465.1 uncultured bacterium | reverse complement strand
AGGAGGCATGCATGGAAAAAACGATTGCCGAGATAAACAAGAAGATTAAGGAAGGCAAGGCAGTGGTGGTTACCGCGGAAGAGATTGTTGACCTGGCAAAAAAGCAGGACATCAAGAAACTTGCCAGGGAGATAGATATCGTAACGACGGGCACATTCGGCCCCATGTGTTCATCCGGGGTATTCCTCAACCTCGGGCATTCCAATCCGCGAATCAAGGCCGGAGGCGGAAAGATCTACCTCAACGGCGTACCCGCTTATGCGGGACTTGCCGCGGTTGACACGTACATAGGCGCCGCGGCAACCCCGGAAAACGACCCGCGCAACTCCGAACACCCGGGTTCGTTCAAGTACGGAGGCGGCCATGTCATTGAAGACCTTGCAGCGGGCAAGGAGGTAACCCTTGAGATAAACGCGTACGGTACGGACTGCTACCCGAGAAGAGGGGTTTCAACGCGCATACGGTTGAAAGACGTGAACGAAGCGATTCTCTTCAACCCCCGCAATTGCTACCAGAATTACAATGTCGCCGTCAACCTTTCAAAAAAACCCATATATACCTACATGGGGATACTGAGGCCGGAGATGGGAAATGCCAACTATTGCAGCGCCGGGCAACTCTCCCCCCTGCTCAAAGACCCATATCTGAAGACCATCGGGTTCGGCACAAGGATCTTTCTCGGAGGCGGGACTGGATACGTTGCGTGGTGGGGAACCCAGTATAACCCCGGCGTCAAAAGGACTGAAGACGGGGTGCCAACAGCAGGTTCGGCAACGCTTGCCCTGATAGGAGACCTGAAACAGATGAACTCCCGGTATATCAAGGGAGCGAGCCTGACAGGTTACGGCACAAGCCTCATCGTGGGGATAGGCATACCCATACCCGTTTTGAATGAGGAGATATTGCGGTGGACTGCCATCCCGGATGAAAAGATATACGCTCCGGTCGTGGATTACAGCAATGACTATCCGAACTGCACCGGCAAGATACTCGGTGAATTGAACTATGCGCAGCTGAAAAGCGGCAGGGTTGAAATTCTCAAGAAGGAAGTGCCCACGGGTTCACTTTCAAGTTACAGGACAGCAAGAGAGATTGCGGATACGCTAAAAAAGTGGATAACGGAAGGGAGTTTCCTTCTAACCGAGAGTATCTTCAGTTTCCCCGGGCCGGAAAGCGGGTACAGGTTCAAACCCATGAAGGGAGGAAGATAAAATGGAAAAGAAATACGTCTTGCATTTCCCGAGAACGCTTGTTGACAAGCCCATCATGTCGGACCTTGTCAAGAAGTATAATCTTGACTTCAATATTCTCAAGGCGTACGTGACGCCGGAAGAAGAAGGCACGCTTGTCCTTGCCCTGCAGGGAGAGGGAGAAAACGTGGATGCCGCGGTCAAGAATCTCCGGGGTATGGGCGTGCGGGTTCAGTCGCTATCAAGCGACATAAGGATGATAAGGGAACTGTGCACGGACTGCACCGCGTGCATACCCCTTTGCCCTGTGGGTGCACTCTACCAGGATAAGAAAGACCTTTCAGTTATCTTTGACCCGGACAAGTGCATTACCTGCGGCATATGCATAAGGGCGTGTCCGACAAAAGCGATGGAACTGACCATATGACCCCCCCTTCTATCCTCCTTGCTTCGTCCCGATCAGAAAGAATCGGGATCCCGAAAGTCGGGAAGGAGGGAGGAAGAAAGAGGGGAAGATAAGGGAGCGTGAAAACCAATGATATACATGGACTATAACGCAACCACGCCGTGCGACAGGAGGGTGCTGGAGTCAATGTTGCCCTATTTCGGCGAAGAGTTCGGCAACCCCTCCTCGCTTTATCAGTCTGCAAGGACCGCAAAAAAGGCGGTGGATGGGGCAAGGGCACAGGTTGCGGCCCTTCTGGCATGCAGGGATGAGGAGATCTTCTTTACGTCAGGAGGTACGGAAGCGGATAACTGGGCCATAAAGGGCACCGCTTTCTATCTGAAGGACAGGGGCAGACATATCATCACGTCCGGTATTGAACACCACGCGGTGTTGAACGCCTGCAAATTTCTTGAAAAACTGGGGTACGAGATTACATACCTGCATGTTGACAGGTACGGTGTGGTTGATATTGAAGAGTTGAAGAAATCAATACGGAAGGATACCATCCTGATAACGATAATGTACGCCAACAACGAGATAGGAACGATACAGCCGGTTAAGGAGATAGCCGGTATAGCAAGGGAAAAGGGCATCTATTTCCATACGGACGCGGTGCAGGCAGCAGGCAAGATTCCGTTCTCGGCAAAGGAGATCGGAGCGGACATGCTCTCACTCTCGGGGCACAAGTTCTACGGACCCAAGGGAATTGGAGCGCTGTATGCAAGGAAGGGCGTAAAACTCTCCCCTTTTCTGCACGGAGGGGAACAGGAAAAAGGAAAGCGGGCAGGCACTGAAAATGTCCCGGCGATTGTCGGCATGGGAAAGGCTGCGGAGATAGCGGCAGTCGAAATGGAAGAAGAGTCCGCAAATGTCAGGAAACTCCGGGACAGACTTGAAAAAGAATTGACGGGGAAGATACCCGAGATAATCGTCAACGGACACCCCGAAAACCGCCTGCACAATACCCTGAACCTCTGCATAAAGCACATAGAAGGCGAAGGCATACTCCTTCACCTTGACTTTGAAGGCATCTGCGCATCATCCGGCTCCGCCTGCACCTCGGGTTCCCTTGAGCCCAGCCACGTGTTGCTTGCCATCGGACTGCCGCACGAGATCGCGCACGGGTCTTTGAGGCTGAGTCTCGGGAAACACAACACCGAGCAGGACGTTGACAGGGTGGTTGAGGTCCTTCCCGGGATTGCGGCAAAACTCAGGGAGATGTCACCATTCTGGAATAAGGGAAAATAGGGAAAGCTGTGCTTTCGTTAAATCGTTCGCAGTTACCTGCATATCCTGGAGAAAGGGAAAATGGAAGAAGAGATAAAAAGGATAAAAAGGGAAAAAGAGGCGGTGATACTGGCGCACAACTACCAGATACCCGAAATCCAGGATGTTGCCGATTTTGTTGGGGATTCGCTTGAACTTGCAAGAAAATCTACAGAGATAACATGTAAGACAATAGTCTTCTGCGGCGTGAGGTTCATGGCGGAAACCGCGAAAATCTTATCCCCGGGCAAAAAGGTGCTTCTTCCCGAGATTGACGCGGGATGTCCCCTGGCCGACATGGCGGAACCCGGGGAAGTGCTGGAACTGAAGAAACAACATCCTGCCGCATGGATAGTATCCTACGTCAACACCTCGGCGGAGATAAAGGCGATAACCGATGTATGCTGCACCTCCTCCAATGCGGCAAAAGTGGTAAGGAACGTGCCTGCCGAGGAGGTAATCTTTCTGCCGGACAGGAACCTGTGCGCATACGTCAGGAAACAGGTTCCGGAGAAAAAAATAATCTGCTGGGATGGTTACTGTTTCGTGCACAGGAATTTTACCGTTGAGGAGGTGAAGAGGGTCAGAGAGGCTCACCCTGATGCGGAGATCATCGTTCACCCTGAATGCAACCCCGAGGTGCAGGAACTTGCCGACGGAATATATTCAACATCCGGGATGCTGCGCAGGGCAAGGGAGACAGAATCCAGGACACTGGTCGTCGCCACCGAGGAGGGGATGCTTTACCGGCTTAAGAAGGAAAACCCCGGCAAGGAATTCTATTCCCTCGGTTCTCCCAAAATCTGTTATAATATGAAAAAAATTACGCTGAAAAGCCTGAAAGCCGCCCTTGAAAAGGAGAGATACGAGATAACTCTTCCCGGAGAGATAATGAAAAAGGCACGGCTGTCGCTTGAAAGAATGATTGAATACATTTGAACCCTCTGTCTGATTGTCATTGCGAGCGCCTTATGCGCGGCAATCTCAATAATGGGGGAACGGGAGAATAAAGCAAATGGAATACACGGACAAGGTCTGCGAATACTTCAGAAATCCGAAGAATATGGGAAGGATTGAAAATCCTGACGGTGTAGGTACCGTCGGGAATCCGGTCTGCGTGGCACCTGAATCGATAATACATGTGGAAGGAGGTATCGCTCCCATCAAAAATTTGGAGCCCCGTATGAATGTACTGACACACCTTGGCTCTTATGATGCAATAGACACAGTCCATAAAAGGCCGTACAGGGGCCCCTTGTTAACTTTCAAAAATAAGCTCGGGAAAATTTCTGTAACGCCCGACCATATTATTTTAGGGATAAAGCTTCCTGAAGAAAACAAATTCAAAAGAACAAAAAATAAGAAAGAACTTCCGTTTCTCTGGCACCATGCCAGTGAATTGAAAAAGGGAGATGTTATTCCATATCCAATTTTTACCCCTGTGACAAAACAGCAATATCTCGATATGAAAGTAACAAAGAAAAAATATGATTTTAGGAGCAGAGAACTACCGCAGAGAATTCTCCTGGACAGGAATTTTTTAAAGCTGACAGGATATTATCTTTCTGAAGGTTGTTGCAGGGAAAAACCATGCAAGACATACATTACATTTACATTCCACATTAAGGAAGAACCCTTTGTTCTGGAGATAAAGGAGATTATAGAAAAAATATTTGGCTTGCCATCTCAGGTTAAGAGAATACCTGAAAGAAAAACGATGAGTCTTAACGTTTACAGCAGTTCATTAACCCGTTATTTTAAAACACTATTTGGGGAGGATGCTTTTAACAAGAAAATCCCCGAAAGCATCATGAAGCTTTCTCCTGAAGAACAGAAACCCCTTCTGGTCGGCTTGTTCAGAGGGGACGGGTATTGCAATCTTGAAAGAGACGGTTCAAGATTTGGATATTCAACAATCTCACCCGTTCTCGCAAACCAGATAAAAATTTTGCTTCTGAGGCAGCAGATTTCGGTTTCCCTCTATAGAGAAAAAGCAAGAAAAAAGGATGGCGTGAACCACCGGGAAAGTTATAGAATCCATATCGGACAGAGAGGTTCTCTGAAAAACATGTGCGATTTAATGCAGGTAGTCTATGCCCCTGCATCGTACAAATCAGTCGACGACTGGTTTGACAAAAATTACATGTTCACTCCGATTACAGGGGTTGAGGAATCCCCCTACTCCGGTTACGTTTACAATCTGGAAGTGGAAAAATCCAACTCCTTTGTTTCAGAAGGGTATTCTCTTCATAACTGCGGTGACGTAATGAGGATATACATAAAGGTGAAGGACGACGCGATAGAAGACATAAAATTTGAGACATTCGGATGCGGCGCCGCGATAGCAACCTCTTCGGTGGTGACGGAACTGGCGAAGGGGAAGAAACTCGAGGAGGCGGAGAAGATATCCAACAAGGAGGTGGTTGACTTCCTGGGAGGCCTTCCACCCACAAAAAGACACTGTTCACTCCTCGCGGAAGACGGGCTCAAGGCGGCGATAGCAGATTACCGCAGCAAACAGAAAACCACCCCTTCCCTTGAGTCCCCGGAAAAAAGATAAAGGTGATGGGGCTTTATTATGGAAGAGAGAGGCAGGATTATTGACATAACCGGGGATACGGCGGTTGTTGAGGTGGAGAAGAAACCCGGCAGGGGCAGATGCGGCTCCTGCTGCCTCTGTCAGAAAAACGCCGAAGGAAGACTGTTTCTGGAAGCGGTAAACTCCGCGGGGGCAAAAAAAGGTGATGCCGTAACGGTTGAAGTTGACGATATGGCCGTACTTAGGGGAATACTTTATGTTTACGGGGTGCCGCTTGCAGGTTTTATACTGGGTATAACGGCGTCTTATTTCATAAAAAATGTTGTCCTGAAAATAGCAGCTTTTCTGATTATCCTGGGGTTTTTCTGGCACTACGGGCTCAGCAAGGGCAACGAGGAAGGCAAGAAGTCCAGGGCAAGGATAGTGAGGTGAAACAGGACCCCTCACAATGGAGGTGTATCAAGAAGAGTTCGGGGTAAAGGAGACTGAATAACATGGAATTGAAAGAAAAGGTTGAGAAGGCGCTTGAGGACGTGAGGGTTTTTCTGAAATCGGAGGGCGGAGATTGCGAGGTTGTTGACGTGGACGAAAAAGGCAAGGTAAGCGTCCGTCTGCAGGGCTCGTGCAAGGGATGCCCGTTCTCCGCCATTACCCTGAAAATGAGGATAGAGGCGATCATCAAGAAAAAGGTTCCCGAGGTTACTGAAGTCGTGGCCGTTGACTGATACCGCCCGATATATTTTTTGAAGGGTGTGATGAACAGGAAAAAAAAGGTGCTGGTTGGTATGAGCGGGGGAGTTGATTCTTCAGTTGCCGCGGCTCTTCTGAAGGAAAACGGGTACCTTGTAACCGGCGTCTTCATGAAAACGTGGGACGGAAGGACGCCCTGCTCGGGGAATCCTTCAAAGCCGGCCTGTTACGGTCCCGATGAGAGAGATGAGGAAGACGCCCGGGAGGTGGCACGCCTTCTGGGTATAAAATTGCACGTAATTGACCTGGCCCGTGAGTACAGGGATATCGTACTCGGATATTTCAAAAAAGAATACATCGCGGGCCGGACGCCCAACCCCTGCGTCATCTGCAACAGGTTTCTCAAATTCGGACTTCTCCCTGAAAAGGCGGCATCTTCGGCAGGAATCTCTTTTGATTTCACGGCCACAGGGCATTATGCCAGGGCAGGATATGACAGATTATCTGGAAGATACACCCTGGAAAAAGGAGCGGACAGGGAGAAGGACCAGAGTTACTTCCTTTTCCTGCTCACCGAGGAGCAGATTTCAAGATTGCTCCTTCCTCTTGGCAGGTACACCAAGAAACAGGTGCGTTCCCTTGCAAGAAAATATGCCCTGCCCGTGAAAGACAGGGAAGAAAGCCAGGATTTCATTTCAGGGAACCGGATGTTCCTTTTCGGAGAGACCCTGCATACGGGTCCGGTGGCGGACAGGCAGGGCAATATCCTGGGACATCATAAGGGGATTATCAACTACACGGTCGGGCAGAGAAAGGGCCTCGGCATAGCCGCAGGGAAACCCCTTTACGTGATAAGGATAGATGCCAGTAATAATACGATAGTCGTCGGAGAAAAGAAGGAGGTTTACGGAAAGACTCTCGTTGCGGAAAATCTCAACATGGTAAGCATCGGGAAGATTGACAGGCCGATGAAGGTGGATGCAAAGATAAGGTACAGGCACACGGCTGCGCGGGCAACGGTTGAACCGGCGGATGAGAAGACCGCGGCACGCATAAGTTTTGACAGACCCCAGTGGGCAATAACACCGGGACAGGCGGTTGTTTTTTATAAGAGAAACGTGCTTCTCGGAGGTGGTTTCATAAGAAAC
>CAYOFY010000074.1:0-7368 GCA_964403465.1 uncultured bacterium | reverse complement strand
GTCTATATAACCGGAGGTATCGGTTCAAGGTATGCCGGAGAGGCTTTCGGGTTGCCCTATGAACTGCCAAATCTGAGGGCATATGCTGAAAGCTGTGCCGCCATTTCCCTGATGATGTGGAATTACAGGATGTTTTTATTGACAGGAGAGACAAGATTTATGGATTTGTTTGAAAACACTTTATATAACGGTTTCTTGTCATCCGTTTCTCTGAACGGTGGCAAGTATTTCTATATGAACCCCCTTGCTTCGCAGGGTGAGCATGGAAGAAAGGATTGGTATAACTGTACATGTTGCCCGACTAATATCCAGAGAACGATTGCTTCTCTACCCGGATATTTCTACGGAGTGAGCAGGGACGGTTTATGGGTGAACCTTTATGGAGAGTCGCATAGTATCATAAGATTATTTTCCGGAAACAAGATAAAGGTACTTCAGAAAACGTCCTATCCGTGGAATGGAAAGATTTCTATAGAGATTATCCCAGAAAAGCGGGAAGAGTTTTCAATCTTCTTAAGAATACCAGAATGGGCGGAAAAAAGCGTTTTAAAAATTAAAGGGAAGAAGATTTTTTCGGATTCAGGAAGGTATGTGGAATTAAATGATACGTGGGGTACGGAAAAGAGCAGGGTGGATATGAATTTTGAATTGAATCCCGTTTTGTATGAAGCCCATCCTGAGGTGGAAAGTACTAAATGTTCGGCTGCCATCAAGAGAGGCCCTGTGCTTTACTGTCTTGAAAGCGTTGATAATCCCGACATCAACCTGTTTAACTGCCGGCTTGCGGATACCGGATTGAAAGACAGGTTTGAAAATGGGTTGTTGGATGGTCTCTGCACAATCTCAGGCGAATTGTTCAGCGGTGAACCTTCAGACCATCCTCTCTACGGGATAAAAGACAGGTGTCCGGAGATTAAATACAGAAGAAAATCTTTCAAAGCCATCCCGTATTTTGCCTGGGCAAACAGAGGGAAATCAAGAATGGCTGTCTGGATAGGAAGATAGGTTTCCATTCAATCATTAAATCATCGTTTCCTCTTTCTCATCCCTTCCAGCTTTGAAGGGAGTCCGAATATTTCAAGAAAGCCGCTTGCCGCCTTATGGTCAAACATGTCTTTTGAGGTATACGTAGCGAGAACCTCGCTATAGAGTGAATACGCAGATTTTCTTCCGGTGACAGTGCAGGTACCTCTGCACAGCCTGAGTTTCACCTCGCCGGTCACGAATTCCTGGCTCGTTTCCACAAAAGAATCCAGGCATTCTCTTATATGCGAGAACCACTGACCGAAATAAACCAGTTGTGAATATCTCTGTGATACGAGTTTTTTGAATTCATATAAATCCCTTGAAAATACGAGTTTTTCAAGTTCGCTGTGTGCTGTGTGCAGAATGACTGCTGCCGGTGCTTCATATATTTCCCTTGATTTAATACCCACCAGACGGTCTTCAACCATGTCAATTCTGCCAACGCCGTGCTTTGCGCCCAATCCGGTCAGTTGCTTCACGATTGCAAGCATGCCGGATTTTCTGCCATTGCAAGAGACAGGAATGCCTTTTTCAAATCCTATGGTGATACACTCGGGTTTTGATGGTGCTTTTTCAGGCGCTGTTGTTATCTGGTAAGCATCTTCAGGGGGTTCGTTCCATGGATTCTCAAGCATCCCGCATTCTATTGATATGCCCCAGAGATTCCAGTCAATACTGTAAGGTTTTGTTTTTGTTACGGAAACCGGTATATTGTGCCTTCTTGCGTATTCAATCTCTTCTTCCCTTGACCTGAATTCCCATTCCCTGACAGGTGCTATTACTTTGAGGTCGGGAGCGAGATACCGTGCGGTCAGTTCAAACCTTACCTGGTCGTTTCCCTTTCCAGTGCATCCATGGGCGACTGCGTGTGCTTTCTCTTTTTTGGCAACATTCACCATTCCTTCAGCAATCAGGGGACGGGCCAGCGCTGTGGCAAGCGGATATCTGTCCTGGTAGATTGCGCCTGCTTTCAGTGATGGGATGACATATTCGTTTGCAAATCTGGCGCGGAGATCCTCAAAATAGAATCTGGAAGCCCCGGTTTTCAATGCTTTCGCCTTCAATTTCCCCGGATTATCGGCCTGGCCGACGTTTGAGGTATAACATACTACTTCAGCATTATACCTTTCCCTCAGCCATCTTATTGCGACCGATGTATCAAGGCCCCCGGAATATGCAAGTACTATTTTCATATTTACCTCCAAGACCTAGAGTATTTTTTCCTTTTTCAGCCGTCTCATAAGATTGACCCTGCCCATGAAAAGTGCGCCGAAGCCTGCAGGTATGGAAATTATGTTAAGTATTATTTTTGAAACGGGGTTGAATGAGATGATTGAAAACAGGAATATTCCTATAAACGCGGCAAGTACCCACGTTGTCGTTTTTTCCTGCATTTTGAAAAGTATCTTTCGTCCGACAAAAATTGAAGGGAAGATTCGCGATATATAGACGGCCGAGAAGAAGAACGAGGTGCCGATAAGTCCCAGAGGTGCGCCAATGATGGTGATGAAGATGACAAGAAGCGCAATTACGGTCAATATTATGAGAAGCAGTCCTGTCCAGAATGACCTGATGAACCTGCTTCCCGAAATGAGAGTTGTCTGCCTGAAAAGGTTCGGAAACGACCATAACATTATCATGGTCGGGAAGAGAAGCGAAAAGAACGTATAGAGTTTTTTCATTATTCTTATGGGGAACTTTTCCCTGGCACGTTCGGCGATGGGCTTGTTCCACTTGATTTCTCCGCGGACGTGAAGTTGCGACAGGTCAATTTCCTGGGGCGTGCTATACGTCAAATCCCCGTTTACCACCGTGTCGGGAGCGAATTGAAGGTTATTGCCGTATAATACGACGTCGTTGAACCTGCCCTTGAGAAAAAGGCTTTTCCCCCACAGAATAGTTTTTCCTTTCACTTCTCCGTCAATTGTTATGTTCTCTGCACTCACCCTGAGGTTGCCGCCTACCGCGGACTTCATATTCACGTTCTTTCCGAGCGCGGTTATGCTTCCGTCTATATTTCCTTCAACGCCAATGGTGAAGCCGAATAGATAGGCATCGCTTTCTGCATTGCCGGAAAAATCCACACCGAGTCCGATGCCTATCAGGTCACCCTCAACATTTGTCTGAACATGGATTCTTCTCCCTATCCCTATGAATTCATTTCTCAGGGGAGCCGTAACACGGATTTCATCCCCCAGCGTGAATATCTCTTCGGGCGCATATTCCGAAATACGAACATGTTCCCCCATTATTATCTTTGCTTCCGAAATGAGCGGTACCATGAACAGCATGACGGAAAACAGTAAGAATCCTGATATTCTATTCATTTTTGCATTATTTTCATAAGAGCAGTTTCATCGCATCCGGGGAACTTGGGACAGTTTATGCAATCGCTCCATACCTTATGGGGCAATCTGGATTTCTGGATGCGTTCAAAACCAAGTTTTTCAAAAAACTCCGGGATGTATGTCAGAACAAAAATTTTTTTCAATTCAAGGGATTCGGCTTCTTCCATAAGTTTGCTGGCCAGTTTTTTCCCATAACCGAATTTCTGGTATTTCGGGGAAATGGCTATGGAGCGTATCTCTCCAAGATCCTTCCATACTATCTTCAGTGCCCCGCAGCCGATTACCTTTCCGTCAGATTCTATAACCCAGAAATTCCTCAGACGATCATATATCTGGTTTATGGAGATGGGCAGCATCTTGCCGGCGTCAGCAAAATTGTTCACGATGCGCTTTATCTGGTTTACATCCGCGGTTTTTGCCTTTCTTATTACAGGTTTCATTTTTGTTTGTCTCCCATGTCAGTTACTTATGTGAACCTTTCTTTCGGAGATGCTCACCTTTCCTTCCGCTATCAGTCTGACTGTAAGAGGGTATATTATGTGTTCTTTTTCCTGAATCCTTTTATGCAACGTCTCGGCGGTATCCTCCCTCAGGACTGGTACCACGGCCTGAAGGATTATCGGCCCGGTATCCACTCCGTACTCGACGAAATGCGTTGTGCATCCGGTAAACCTGACGCCGTAACACAATGCCTGTTCCCAGGAGGCAAGCCCGGGGAAGGCAGGGAGGAGGGAAGGATGTATGTTGATTATTTTCCCGGTGAAGCTTTCCATGAAATATTTCTTGAGGACTCTCATGAAACCTGCCAGGCATACCAGTTCAACACCGTGTTCCCTGAGTGTTTTCACATACTTTTTTTCGATGCCCGGTGAAAGGAACGTTTTATGTTTGTCTTCAGGTATGCAATACCCGTTTATGCCCGCTCTTTCAGCTATATTAAGGGCCGCGGAATCGGGGTTGTCACTCAGAACGATACCGACCTTCACGCGAATTTTCTCTGTTTTGATGTAGTCAATAATCGCCTGAAGATTACTTCCTTTCCCCGACGCAAGTACGCCTATTGTAAACATTTTTTTATCTCCTGTATTTCTCTCAGTATATCGTGGAAGGTCTTCTTAAAGTATTTGCATGGATTGGCCGAAGTTTTCTCCCGTAGCCTTTTTTTTGCACCTCTTATCCTGTAGCCGTCATTATAGACAAGGAGTTTTATCCTGTTGATTTTTTCAATATCCTCTCTTGTGTAAATGCGATGGCCTCTCTGGTCTCTCAACGGGCTGATGAAGGAAAATTCCTTCTCCCAGAACCTGATTATGTGCTGGGGGACCTCAAGCATTTTGCTTGCTTCACCTATGTAATAGAATTTACCGTCCGGCTTCATCATTCTTCCTTTGATTTGCGTCTCATCAATTTCGTTATCTCATCCTGGGGTTTCCTGTCAGCGTAGATGATCCTGTAGAGCGATTCGGTTATGGGAAGTTCAATACCCAGTTTTCTGCCGAGATTATAGAATGCCTTCGTTGCAGGGATGCCTTCTATAACCATCTTGCTCCTTTTCAGATATCTTTCTTTTCCTGTTTTTATCATAGCTTCTCCGAATGTTCTGTTCCTGCTGTAAATGCTGAACGATGTTGTCATGAGGTCACCTATGCCGGAGAGCCCCCTGAAAGTTCTTTCTCTTGCTCCGAGGGCACATCCAATTTTCATCATTTCGTTCAGCCCTCTCGTCAGATAGGATGATTTTGTGTTCACGCCAAGACCGAAACCGTCAATAATCCCCGCTCCTATAGCGATGACATTCTTGAATGCTCCCGCCACTTCAACGCCGATTACGTCACGGGAAGTATATACCCTTAATGTATCACAACTGAGTATCTTTTGAAAAGCGAGTCCGAGGGATTTTTTTGTGGTTGCAACAACAGCGGCCGATGGCATGCCCGCGGCGACCTCTTTTGCGATGGTTGGACCGGAAAGAACACCGAAAAGCGTATCAACGCCGATCTCTGATACAAGGATTTCAGACATCCTTTTCCCGGCAGGCAACTCAAGCCCTTTTGTCCCTATGAGGGTGGGCTGGCCATCATAAAGATCTCTCAGTTGTCTTACCGCCTCCCTGAAAAAAGAGGATCTTACAACCAGTATGAGAAAATCAGAGTCTACAACTGTTTCTTCCATTGACCCTGTTATGATAACCTGAGCCGGGATTTTGAAGCCGGGAAAATAGTCAATATTCTCGCGTTTCCTCTTGAGCAGCAGGTAATTGCTGACGACCGGTTCCCAGAGGATCACGCTATTGCCCCTTTCGGAAAGAAGCGTCGCCAGCGTTATTCCCCAGCCCCCTGCTCCCATAATTCCTATTTTCCTTCCCATGGCAGTCTGGTCCTGTTTTCCTTCTTGGTCATCAACCTTATTATGTTTGTTCTGTGGGTATAAATAATAAGGGCGCATAGAAAGATACCCATACATGTGAGAAAGAGGTCTCTCTGAAAAAGGTAAACGAAAACCGGAAGTGCAATTGATGCCGCAACAGCACCTGCTGAAACGTAATGGGTGGATGCAATCACGGCTGCCCATACCAACAGTGATATAAGGGCGGGCCGGGGGAACAGCGCCATTACGACGCCGAAACCTGTTGAAACTCCTTTGCCGCCCTTGCCTTTCAGGAAGATTGAAAAACTGTGTCCTGCAACGGAGGCAATCCCTGTCAGTATGACCTGAGGAGATGTCATAGAGAGGGACTTCGCGATATAAACCGGCAGGAAACCTTTGAGGACATCAAGCACCAGAACGGCAGATGCGACAGGACCGCCGGCTATTCTGTATACGTTGGTTGCCCCGATATTGCCGCTTCCATGTTGTCTTATGTCTATCTTCTTAATTATCCGGCATAAGAGGTAACCCCACGGTATGCTACCTGCAAAATATGCGCCTATGATAAACAGAACAGTCGTCACTTATTATATTTTCAACACTTCTTTTACCTTGTCAACGGCAGTTGCTGCATCCGCGGCGTAGGCATCCGCACCTATCTCGTCTGCATAACTCTGGGTGACCGGCGCTCCGCCTATGATAACCTTCACCTTCTCCCTCACTCCAGCTGCTTTCAGTGCCTCTATGACATCCTTCATTGAGACCATCGTTGTCGTGAGAAGGGCGGACAGGCCCACAACAGAAACTCCGCCTTTTGCCGCTTCCACGAACTTCTCGGGAGTAACATCTATGCCGAGGTCTTCAACCGCAAAGCCCGCACCCTTCCACATCATAACAACGAGATTCTTGCCAATGTCATGAAGATCACCTTTAACAGTTCCTATGGCAACCTTTGCAACCGGCTTTATTCCTGCTTTCGCTATGAGGGGTTCCATTATGTCCATTCCGGCATGCATGGCTCTTGCCGCTATGAGAACCTCGGGAACATAAAATTCATTGTTTTTGAATTTCGTTCCCACTATCATCATGCCGGCAATAAGCGCGTCGTTGAGTATCTTCTCAACGGCGACGTTTTCCTTTACTGCCCTTTCCACAAATTCCTTCGTCTTGTTTGCATTTCCGGATATCACGCTATCCTTAATTCCCTGCAGAATATCTTCAGCCATTTTCCTTCTCCTTTACTCCGGGCTCTACCGTGATATCTTTCCACGGTGAGGAGTTTAGATTTAATCAGTTAATGTTAATATCCCTGTATTATATACACTTAATTTTTTATGTCAAGTGTTATATTTTTCGTATTTCCAACTTGAATAAGAAAAATGATGATGTATAATATAACACAAATATTTTGAAAGAACCAAAAAGATTTTGGGCGGTTAACTCAGCGGCAAGAGTGCCACCCTTACAAGGTGGAAGTCGCAGGCTGAAATCAGGCATCCTACGGATTTCAGGGGAGCGAAGTCAGAGATTGCGATGAGCAAGAGCAATCTCAGCGTCCCGATAAAGAACATCGGGATCCCTGACACGCTTTGCTAAGACGGGAAGTGGCCTACCCGAGCAGTATCGG
>CAYOFY010000073.1:0-7563 GCA_964403465.1 uncultured bacterium | reverse complement strand
TCTCAGCCCTTCCCGCCGCACTCAAAAATGTTAATGTGTTTTTCCAGCAGGGATTTTATCCTCTTGTCTTTCACCACATTGTCGCTTAACAACTCCCTTAATTCCGCAAGCATCTCTTCCGCCTGCTCAATTGAATATTCACAGGAGTTACCGGTTACAAATACCTTTTCGTGCCTTGTCACTTTCTCGTTTTGCATCAGCAGTTCCTCAAACAGGTTTTCTCCAGGCCTTATTCCCGTAAACGTTATGGGTATATCCTCGTATGGCTTCAACCCGTGTATCTTTATCAACTCCTCGGCCAGTGTGACAATCTTTACCGGCTCTCCCATATCAAGCAGGAGTATCTCTCCCCCTTTGCCTATAACCGATGCCTGAAGAACCAGCGATACCGCCTCGGGTATGGTCATAAAATAACGCTTCATCTCCCTGTCCGTGACAGTAAGAGGGCCCCCTTCCTTTATCTGGCGAAGAAAAAGGGGAAGGAGACTGCCCCTGCTGCCCAGGACATTTCCGAAACGGACAGAGACAAAGGCTGTTCCCTCGCTATCGTTGTTGAATGCCTTGCACAACTGCTCGGCTATCTTTTTGGTCGCCCCCATGATGCTTGTAGGGTTGACCACTTTGTCTGTGGAAATCATTATGAATTTCTCCACGCCCGAAGCAACCGCGGCCATTGCAAGGTTATACGTTCCCAATATGTTTACCTTGACCGCCTCCTCAGGGTTTCCCTCCATCATGGGAACATGCTTGTAAGCCGCGGAATGAAATACCACATGGGGCTTGAACTTGTTGAAAACAGCATCAATTCTGTCCCTGTCCCTTATATCGGCAACAATGAAGTGCGCCTTGCCCAAGCCGTTACCGCCGTCTTTGCTTTTAATCCTCAATTCCATCTCATGCAGTTCCGTCTCGTCGGAATCAAGAAGGATGATGTTTCCGGGGCAAAACGCACACACCTGCATCACTATCTCTGAACCTATGGAACCCCCGGCTCCGGTCACGAGAACGTCTTTCCCCTTGAGGAAATTCTCTATCTGTTCGTATTCTATGCTGATGTTATGCCTGCCGATAAGGTCCTCTATCTTTATGTCTTCCAAATTCTTTGCGCTGATTTCAAGATTCTGCTGAAGGTACATGCTCGGCACAATCTTGACCGTTTTCACGCCGCTTTTCATCGCATACTCGTAGATTTTTCTCAAATCCCTGTAATCAAGCGAAGGTATTGCGATAATTAAAGCTTGGGCGCGCAGTTTTGAGACCGCTTCGCCGAGGATATCTATCTTGCCTATAACCTTTACTCCGTGTATGGACAAACCTATCTTTGCCTGGTCATCGTCAAGCATGGCTACCGGATAATAATGCTCGAATCTCTGCCTTATCAAGTCCCTTATTACCGTTTCACCGATGTTGCCCGCCCCTATCACTATGGTTTTCAGCCCTTTTCCATATGTTTTCTTGTTCAGGACTTCCATATATACCCGCTTTGAAATCCTCAAGCCGGCAAGGAAGGCAAAAGAGACAAACCCGTCGATTATGAAAATGCTTCTCGGAAACCCTCTGAGCATGGAGAAATAAAGGCCCCAAAACGGCAGGACATCAAGAAATACGCCTATCAGGAGCATCAACAACCCCTGGGCCACCAGCGCCGCCTTCGCAAGGACGACCAGGTCATGCACGCTTACATAACGCCATGTAAACCTGTAAATGTGGAAAAACGCGTACGTGGAAATCTTTACCAGAACGAACACCGGAACCGCCGGCGGTATCATCCAAAAATGCGAGACATGCTGGAAGTCAAACCTGAGCAGAAACGACAAATAGAGAGACAATACCGTAATGCAGGTATCGGTAAGAATAAAGAAGATGGTTCTCTTCCTGGAGGAAGGGGAAGAAAAGCCTCTTTCGAGGAATTTAACCATTTTATTGTTTTCTCCAAGTATACATGTCTATCAGTTTGGCATAACTCTGGATTATCTTTACCACCTTTACGGAAACATTGCTGTCGGAATAATCCGGTGCGACGACGGTTTTCTCTTCATTCTTGCGCATTGCCCTGCTGAGCTCCACCGCCTGCGCTATGTCCCTGCCGCAAACTCCGCCTATGACGACAGTCCCTTTGTCAAGCACCTCCGGCCTTTCCGTTGATGTCCTGATAAGCACCCCCTGAAAACCGAGTATGGCCGATTCCTCGGAGAGCGTCCCGCTGTCGGAAAGCACGCAGAATGCGCTTAACTGCAGTTTGTTGTAATCCAAAAAACCAAACGGCTTCAATTGCCTGACAAGCGGATGGAACTTAAACCCACGCTTTTCTATTCTGTCCCGCGACCTCGGGTGCGTTGAATAAATCACCGGCATTCTATAAGTCTCGGCGATGTCGTTAATCCCTTCCATAAGAGAAGAAAAGGTCTTCTCGTTGTCAACGTTTTCTTCCCTGTGTGCCGATACTACGATATATCCGTCAGGCGAAAGGTCGAGTTCTTCAAGCACCTTGCTGTTTTCGATTTTTTCCCGGTGTTTGCCCAACACTTCAGTCATGGGTGAGCCGGTAACGAATATATGTTCTTTCCTGATACCTTCTGCCAGCAGATAGCGCCTGCTGTGTTCCGTATAAGGCAGGTTGATATCCGATATGTGGTCAACGATTTTCCTGTTAATCTCTTCCGGCACGTTCTGGTCGAAACACCTGTTTCCCGCCTCCATGTGGAAGATGGGCACCTTGAGCCGTTTTGCCGGTATCGCGCACAAAGCCGAGTTTGTGTCGCCGAGAATCAGCAGAGCATCCGGCTTCTCTGAAGAAATCAGGCGATAAGAGCGGGAGATGATGTTGCCCATCGTCTCGCCCAGGTCCTTGCCCGCCGCCTTCAAGTAATGGTCAGGAGCGCGCAGTTCCAAGTCCCTGAAAAATACCTCGTTGAGCGTGTAGTCCCAGTTCTGCCCGGTATGCACCAGTACATGCGAAAAATACCTGTCGCACGCCTTGATAACCTCCGAAAGCCGTATTATCTCGGGCCTTGTGCCCACCACCGTCATCACCTTTAACTTGTCCATTCCACCTCTCCCCTTTTTCTATACCTCCATAAAATAAGTATCCGGCTTGTCCGGGTCAAACGGTTCGCTTGCCCACATTACCGTCACAAGGTCGGTATCCCCCGTATTGGTAATAGAATGAGTATAACCCACCGGTATATCCACTACTTCAAGATTCTCTCCGCTCACCCGGTATTCAAAGACCTCCCGGCTTCCCACCTTCCTGAACCGTATCACCGCTTCTCCCGCTACCACAAGGAACTTCTCGTTCTTTGTATGGTGCCAGTGGTTGCCCTTTGTAATCCCCGGCTTTGCGACATTAACCGACACCTGCCCCCGTTCAGGGGTACGCAGAAACTCGGTAAAAGAACCTCTGTTGTCAGCGTTCATCTTCAACGGGTAAGAAAAACCATCTTCCGGCAGAAAGCTCAGGTAGGTGGCGTAAAGCTTCCTTGTAAAACTGTCCGACATATCAGGAACAGACAGATTTCCCCTGCACCCCGAAAACCCCCGTATCTTTTCGGCAAGTTCCCCGAGTTTTATCCGGTAGCTCACCGGAACAACACAGTAACCGCCCTTGCACGTGGGAGCCGCGTCAAGCGCGCGCAAAAACTCTTCCACGACGTCATCTATATAGCAGAGATGGAGTTCTGCATCAGGATTGTTTATCTGTATATCAAGTCCCCTCGCAGTATTATGGCAGAAAGTCGCCACCACGGTATTGTAATTGGGCCTGCTCCACTTTCCAAAGAGATTTGCCAGCCGGTAGATATAGACCGGAACCCCTGATTTACGGCCGTAATCCAGGACAACCTCCTCGGCGGCACGTTTGCTTAGCCCGTAAGGATTGTCAATTTCCGCCTGTATGGAAGAAGAGAGCAGAACGGGCACAGTATTGGAATGCTTCTCAAGCAGGCCGAGCAACTGGCGGGTAAACCCGCAATTGCCTTTCATGAACTCCTTTTCGTCGGAAGGCCTGTTGACCCCGGCAAGATGAAAGACAAACCCGCATTCCCGGGTATATTCCTCAAGCAAAGATTCCTCCGTATCAACATCATACTCAAGTATATCGCAAAAACCTCGGTTTTGCAGCTCCGCCACCAGGTTTCTGCCGAGAAACCCCCCGGCTCCGGTTACCAATACTTTCATCTTTAACTCCAGTTCTCCCTTGCATTCCCCGCCAAAGCCTCCTTAATATAATCCAGCTCCAGCAGTTTCGCCTTGATGCCTGCCACATCCAATCTCACGGTATTGTTGGAATTATATTCTTCTTCCGCGGCAACCCTCTTATTTCCTTCCACAAAATACTTATCGTAATTAAGGTCTCTTGTATCGGCGGGAATACTAAAGAATTCCCCCATATCCTCCGCCTTGACTCGCTCCTCTTTTGTAAGAAGCGTCTCATACATCTTCTCGCCGTGCCTTGCACCTATGACATTGATTTCATTGTCTGCAGAAAACATCTCCTTCAAAGCCTGCGCCAAATCGCCTATCGTACAGGCAGGAGACTTTTGAACCATTATATCGCCTGCATTCGCATTATTGAACGCAAACACCACCAGCTCCACCGCACTCTCAAGGCTCATGAGAAATCGGGTCATGGACGGCTCGGTAACCGTGAGAGGCCAACCTTTTTTAATCTGTTCCACGAAGAGCGGAATAACAGACCCGCGGGAGGCAATCACGTTGCCGTAGCGCGTTCCGCATATAAGCGTACGCGAAGGGTCCACCGTGCGCGACTTTGCAACAAAAACCTTCTCCATCATCGCCTTGGATATCCCCATCGCATTGATTGGATAAGCCGCCTTGTCGGTGGAAAGGCATATCACCTTCTTCACCCCTGCCTCAATCGCCGCGGTGAGCACGTTATCTGTCCCGAACACATTTGTACGCACCGCCTCCAGCGGAAAAAACTCGCAGGAAGGCACCTGCTTCAGCGCCGCCGCATTAAAGATATAGTCCACACCGTACATCGCATCCCGGATACTCCCTATGTCCCGCACATCCCCCAGATGATATTTAATCTTACCATTTTTATACTGCCGGCGCATATCGTCCTGCTTCTTCTCATCGCGCGAAAATATGCGTATCTCTCCGATATCGGTATCCAGAAACCGCTTCAAGACCGCGTTGCCGAAACTTCCCGTCCCTCCGGTGATAAGCAAAGTCTTATCTTTGAACATTTATTTCTCCTCCCTTTTTTGTCACCCTGAAATGTCTTTATTCAGGATCTCAAACCTATTCAGGGTCTCAACCCTTCAGCAGGTCAAGCAGGTTTTCGCGGGTAAGCAGCTCCGCCTCCCTCTTGTTTTCCAGAAAGGGGCGCACATCCCTTGCCAGAGCGCCAATATCACAAGCATCCAATTTTTTGCGCAACAGAGAATGCCATTCCCGGGATTCATGCCGTCCGGCGCCTTCTGTTTGGTCCAGCGCATTTTGAAGCAGAGACAGGTTTGGGGTAACCCGCGGCTGTTGAGAAAGGTACCATGTAAGGTCATACCAGTCGCGCCCCTTGGTATACCTCCGGCAGATAACCGCATGAATTTTGCCTGCCAGAAGCGAGGGTAAATCATAATATTGTAAAAGGAATGTAACATGTTTTGTTACGATACGCCGTTCACAGCGTCCGCCAGCTGGCGGACAGGTGTCTATTTCAATCCTGACAGCCAGTTTTTCCTCCGGTATTGCGGCAAGCCCCGCCTCATGAAGAATTCCCGGCAAACGGATCCATCCGGCATGCACTGCCTTGCGCTCGTTCCATGCAACCTGCGGTTTAAACCCGCCGAAAACCATGTCCCGTTTCACCCTGTCCATCCATTCCCGCCCTGCATAGCCGTCCTTTGATTCCAGTGTAAAATCCAAATCTTCGGAAAAGCGCGGTAAACCGTGGAGAAACCGCAAAGCCGTGCCCCCGACAAACGCCAGTTGACGGAACGCTTCACATTCATGCAGAGAACGCAGTACCAGCGCCTGCAAGTATTCCCTCATCCGGTTGATTGCCTGTCCCGGGTCGCTTATACCGCGCGCCAAATCCAGCGCCTGTTCCTTCATAGCGTCACCGTCCCTTTCTCCTCTTCTCCGGCAACCGCCAGCCAGCGTTTAACAGCCCGCAGTAACCGCGGACGTTGATACCTGTCTGCCCATTCAAGCAGTTTATCAGGAGACACCTTGTCTGCATTCTGGTATCGCATTTCCCTGATTCGAGCCTCGGTCCACTCGCCCGGGGTTAGATACCAGTGGTCCAACAGCGCTTTTTCCGGTTCAGCGGCAAGTATTTCCTGTTGCCCGTATCTTGTCGTCCGGTATCCAAAGAAAAAGTCTCGTTTGATACTGCGATAATCAAAACTGCCGTACCGGTTCTCAAAATGACGCGGTACCCGGGAGGTAACACTGGTCAGCCAGACAACTCTCTCGGGAATCATGTCATAAAACCCCAGCACCCAGAGACCGCTCAGGTAAGACGGCCGGTATAACATATTGGCCAGCGCCGCCGGTGTAAGTATTGCATGCCGGTATTCATCCGACAGCGTATACATGCCTCGCCTCAACCGGACAACTTTCCCCTGCTTGGCCAGCCGCGCAATCTGGGTTCTGATAACCGCTCTCTGCTCGTCAAATGCTTGTACCAGCAATGCCATATCAAAACAGGGCAGTTCCCTTGTTAACCGAACCAGTTCATTGTAATTCATATACAAAGCATAACATATATGTTAATTATTGTAAATACTTACTTCATCCAATGCCTCAACCCCGCTCTTTTATTACCTTGCCCCCTACGTTGTCACCATTACCCTTCTTGTTACCCTGTATCCGATGCATTTACCCGCCTACTGTTTCCCTAAAATGCAGTCATTGCGAGTTTACCCCGTTCTACGGGGCGCTTTCAGGCGCGGCAATCTCAACACCTATTCAGCATCTCAATTCCCGTAAACATTTTTCCGGTGACCTATCTTAACAATACAGACAACCTGCATGACATCGTCTATATAATAAAGGATTCTGTAGTTTCCGCGACGAATCCGGTATTGCGGCCGACCGGATAATTTCCGGCAGTCATACGGCCTGGGATTATCCGCGAGTGAAGATAGCCTGTCGAGAATATCCCTTATATCCCTGTCGGGCAGCGCCTCAATCTCTTTAACTGCCGACCTTTTTACCTCGACCTTATATCTTCCCATCGGCCTTCAGTTTTTTCAGCATCGTCTCATAAGATATGCTGGGTTCTTTTACTCTTTGCTCAAACGCCGCAAGGTCTTCCCTGTCTTCAGCCAATTCGCGCCGGACGGCTTCGTTTATGATTCCGGATATAGACTGTTCCGTTTCACCCGCCCTCACTTTAAGAACCCGGTGCAAATCCGGGTCAAGATAAATCGTCGTTCGTTTTGTCATCGCCGCCATAAGTATTCCCTCCCCAATTCTCACAAAACACCTTCTTCCAGCACCATTATAACATCATAACATTTTAACGTCAACAAGGTAGCCGCAGGTCTTCAGCCTGCGCCCCAACAAGGGCGGAGGGAAGGAGGGGGTGAAACT
>CAYOFY010000072.1:0-7962 GCA_964403465.1 uncultured bacterium | reverse complement strand
CTGTAGAATTTCTTGTACCAGTTATAATTGTAAAGTTTCTTAACGAAGGTTCCCATCATGCACCTGCAGGAGAAGAGTACCAGCAGTCCGAAGACTATGTTGGTTATCCCGAGCACAAAAATTAGTTTATATACGTTCATTGCGGTATCCTCCTTTTAACAGGCGAGACTGAGATACCGGCCTCGCGGCTTGCAGCTCAATTGACATGTACGAATTTTTTCAGTTTTCCGTGTATGCTGCAGGTCCCCTCCACGGAAAGAACATCCCCTTTTTTGACATCAGGGATAAGGTAGACGACCCTCTGGTTGTTGTGATTATCCTGCCTTGAAATAGTATGCGATAGTATCTTGCTGCCGTTGAGTTCCACATCAACTGTTTTGATGTAGTGATTAAGGATGTTTCTCGTGGTGTGTTCAATCACCGCGGTGAGCATCTTTGTGCCTGAATCATAGGAAATCTTTATGTCAGAGGGCGGATGTGCATATGCATTTGAAAGGACGCACAGGAACACAAGCACTGCATAAATTACCGTTATCTTCTTCATTTTCAGCCTCCCTGTCCTATGATTTTCCGGGGCTGCCCAGGACTTTGACAAGCTCTTTTCCGAATTCTTCCGCTGCTTCGGGTCCGTTTGCCGTAACTATCCTGCCGTCAACCACCACCGGCAGGTTCAGGTAATTAGCTCCTTCTTTTTTCAGCGTTTCCTTTTCGCTTGAGAAAACAGTGGCTTTTTTGCCTTTGAGAATACCTGCCCGGGCAAGGATGGACGGCGCGATGCATATTGCCCCTACCACCTTACCCTTCTGATAGGCATCCCTTGCCAGGTTCAGGGCGGTCCTGTCGGCGAAGTAGTCCGCCGCACCGGGTCCGCCCACGAAGACCACTCCCGCGTAGTCGTCGGCCTTGATGTCGGAAAGCGCGGCGTCAACTTTCGCGGTTCCGCCCAGTTTGCCGCGGGCAATACCCGCCTTTACTGAAGCGGTTGTCACGGAGAAGCCGGCGGATTCCAGGATTGCCTTCGGCTTGAAGTATTCTTCGTCTCTGAATCCGTTCTGAGCAACAACCATGAGGACCATCGTCATCACCCCCTTAGCCAGAGCCAGAGTCATGATATCCTCCTCTAATTCTGCCTGAACGTAAATTAGTATTTGGAGTGGATTACAAAGAGAAGGAGAGTTCAGAGTACTTCGGACTTCTTTGTGAAACAGGTACTGGCTTTACCGCATACTTACTTCACAAACTTTCCTGCCTCTGAACTCTCCGCTGTTGTTATACCCGCAACAAAGGCCGGTGTCAAGGGATAACGGAAAGGTTGACTTTTTCGGAATGGGGTTTTACAATGGTTCAGTCAAAAAGTCATGCCAGGGAGGAGAGATGAAGACGAAAGAATTTATCATTGGAAACCTGATACTGGGTGCTGCGACGGATATCGGCCCGAGAATTCTTAAACTGACGGTCAGGGAGAGGCCGGATGCAAACCTTTTCGGCGCCGTGGACCTTTCCATTGACACCCCTGACGGCCTGTGGAGGATATACGGCGGACACAGGTTGTGGACTTCGCCCGAGGCCAATCCGCGTTCGTATTCCATGGACGACAGGCCCGTGAGGATAGAGGAGAAAGGGGGCGTCGTCAGGATTTACGGCAATCCGGAAACACAGAACAACGTACAGAAAGAGATAGAGATAAGGCCTGCGGGGAAAGACGCGGTGGAGGTGGCGCACAGGATAAGAAACACCGGCCGCTGGACCATCAGACTCGCGTGCTGGGCGCTGAGCGTGATGAAGGCCGGAGGTTTTGCGGTGGTCCCGGTCAAAGCCGGGGGAGAGGGATTGCTTCCGGACAGGCGGCTCAGTCTATGGCCTTATACCGATCTTTCGGACAAGCGGCTTGTCATGGAGAAGGATTTCATATTTCTGAAGCAGGACGTTAAGAGCAGGGACCCCATAAAGATAGGCGCGATGGCATACCCGGCATGGACCGCATACTGGGTTGACGGGCTTCTCTTTGCAAAGCAGTTTGTCCAGGAGAAGGGGGATTACCCTGATTTCGGCTGTAATGTGGAGGTTTACACCAACTCTGCGATGCTGGAACTGGAGACCGTCGGACCCCTGAAGAATCTTGAGCCGGGCTGTGTTGCCGAGCACATTGAAACCTGGACGGTGAAGGAGATACCTTCTCTTTCGCCCTCTCAGAAGGACGTGGAAGAGAAAATTCTGAAGAAGGGATTGCCTGGATAGAGCCGCAATGGACAGAAAAGAACCGGATTTCGGGAGGATTAAGAAGGCGATAAGGGGCGAGAAGCCGGACAGGACTCCATACCTTGAATTCTGGATAGGCAACCAGCCGCTCCAGGAACAGGTGCTCGGCCGCAGGATACCCGGCCCCCCGATAAATTTCTACAACAATCCCCTGCCTGCCGCCCTGAACGTGGAGTTTGCCACGAAGACCGGCATGGACGGAGTTGTGATTGATTACATTTACAGGCCCAACACCGTGGGCAAGATACTGGACGACGGCTCGGAAAACTACATGACCGGGAATATCAAGGGATGGGACGACCTTAAGAACCTTGAGGAGCCGCTCCCCTACGATTTCCTGAGAAAGAAGATAGAGGAGCACGTCAGGGCGATTGAAGGGACGAAACTCAAGATAGCCCATACATTCACGGGGGTTCTTGACCCTGTCTATCTTGCCATGGGACTGACGGACTTCATGTACAAGGTTGCTGACGACATGAGGTTTGTGGAGACGCTGATGGATATATTCCTCGCCAGGGCAATGAGAGCCATAAATATCGCACTTGAATACGACGAGGTGGAGATGTTTCTCATAAATGACGACATAGCGCACTCAAAGGCGCTTTTCCTGAAGCCGTCCCTGATGGAGAAAATCTGGTACCCGAGGATAAAGGTGATGGCTGGCGCGGTCAAAAGCAGGGGAAAGATACTTGCCTATCACACCGACGGCTGCATTACGGATGCCATACCCATGCTTCTGGACATGGGGTTTGACGCGGTTCACCCGGTTGAGCCCTACGGGAATGACATCTACGCGCTCAAATCCGCCTGCGGTGATAGAATCACGTTCATAGGCAACATAGAGATAGGCATGCTGGAGAGTGGGACTGAAGAAGAGATAAGGAAGGATGTGAAAAACCATATTGGGAGACTGGCTTACAATTCCAGGTATATCGTCAGTTCTTCAAACAGCATAACGACCAAGGTGCCATATAAAAACTTCATGGCCATGATGGATACCGTCTTGTATTCTTAAGAAATTGCAAGCAACGCCTTTTCGGAACGGAACACGAAGGTGCCGACGAAAATATTGTCTTCGTGCTTGAGAACACATTCCTCGCCGTCCACCTTGATTTTGCAACTCTTCTCAAAGGCAAATTCGCAGGTATCACCGCATCCGCCCCTCACCTCAAAGGCCCTTTCGCCAGCCGGGACAATCTCATGGGTGATATATGATAGGACATTGCCTGCAAGAGGCAGTCCTACCCAGAGCATTCTCGCTTCACAGGGCGCAAGTTTTATCCGGCAGTTCATGGGGAAGGAAGGGAGGGATTCCCCGAGAGAGATACGCACGGGCGCAGAGGTGCCGGTGATGTTGCAGAGCGACACGAGCATGGAAGAGTTCTTCCTGTTCCTCCGGACAACCGCATTCATGTAATCGCCGTCTGTTTCCGCCTGCGGTTTCACTCCCATGAAGGAAAAGACCTTCTTCCAGAGTCTCAGGTGCGAGGAGTTGTGGTAGGAAGGGCCTATGCCGCTTACAATGACCCGGTCACTCGTTCCTTCTATCGCATTTATTACGGGGGAACCTTCAAACCAGGCAAATGTCCTGGAATTCCTGCTCTCGTGCAGTCTTATCCACGAGGGCTGGCCCACAGGGTTGTTTTCATCGTCAACCATCATCCTCCAGCCGTAGTCTAAAATTTTCGCGCCGGCAGGCCTGACCTTGCCTGTCAGCCGCACCTTCAGTTTGTCTGTGAGCCTCGTGTCTGCGTAACCGTCGGATGTAGCGTGAGGGATGGTATTGAAAAAAAGAACGCGGCCACTGTTCTCAATGTGGTCAAGGATGTAATCAATGGACTCCTTCTCCAGGAAACCCACGTTCGGAACAATCAGCGTATATTTCCCGGCAGGTACCCTCGGGTGCGTCATGTCAATGAGTCCCCACATGATGTTCATCCGCCTCAATAGAATCATGAGTTCGGTAAAATCCTTCCAGAGGAGCGCTTCCGGGGAAAGGGTCTGCCTGTCAACATCCTCGTAGCCGTCAAGCCATTCATGTCCGCTCCCGGCCTTTGCGCCTCCCGGCTCGGGGTTTATCTCAAAGTTTGAGGACCTGGAAGAGGCGGTCCTGCCTGATTCCACCGGAGCGCCCAGGAACGGGATATACCTTATGGACGGGCTTATGCCGATATATACATCAGGGACCTTTTCCGTTGCAAGGATTTCCTTTTCCCATCCGGAGACAAACCCGTAGAAGTTCTCCAGGTACCCGTGGCAGGGATTGAGTTTCCCGTCTATGGCGACAGCAGCGTCTTCCCAGTATTCAAGGCCGCAGAGGGTCGTCCCCTCGGGGTTCCTGCCCTCGGCAAAGGCGTAGATGTTGGAGCCGTTCAGCCCGTGCGCAAGCCCCATGCGTAGAATCACCGGCATGTTGATGTGATTTCTTGAAAGGCGGGGCTCAAACCACGTATTGTTTGTCTCAAGGGACATGGGCACTGTTTTCACAGGCGGGGATTTCGTTATCTCAACAGCCAGTTCAACGTTATTGGCTCCCTCCAGGTCGTATATCCTGTCGGAGTAGGTGTGGCATGTGGTGAATCCGTCTATGCCTGCCTCCGCGAGTCTGGACGAAAAACCCGGGTGGTCCCCGTGGGTGTAAAAGCCTGCCACGGGTTCATTGAAGGTAAAAGGCAGGTCCAGGCCAAATTCTTTTGTCCAGCGGCAGAGAGTTATGCCCCAGTCCGCAAAAAAATCCCTCTTGAAGTCCATCCAGTCCAGCGTTACCCTGTACTCGTGAAGGGTTCCGGGCATATCCCTGGGCGGGAGTATATCGGCCCATTTCTTCAGTTTCCTGCCGTATCTTTCAGAAAGGTTCTCCAGTCCGCCGTATTTTTTCTTCAGCCACCCGTGCCACAGGCCGTTTTCCCCTATGATGGAGTCGTCGTAAAGCGAATTTCCAAGCCCGTACGACCATGCCGCGGAAAGTTCGTTGTCCGGCTGAAAGAGGATTATGGGTCCTCCTTTTGCGCAACTGAACTCGGCAAGGAGCGGGACAACATGACCGTACCATCCCCTGACAAGGTTTCTCAGGACCGGCTCTCCCTCGGCCTGGGCAGGCCTGCCGGTAACGAAATGGCCGTCCCTCCTGCGGCTGAGGGTGACCGGGTATTTTTCAAAGACCCAGCGAGGGTAGCCGCCTTCGCGGAGTTCCGAATTGACAAACGGTCCGGGTCTTGCTATGACCTTCACGCCGGCATCGGCGCATATTTCAAGAAAGCCGCGCAGGTCCCTCTCAGGTACGGTTTTGCCTTCAAGGTCAACCTTTCCCTCCTCGGGTTCATGCCAGAACCACGGCATATATGAACTCACCGTGTTCATATGCGTCTCTTTCAGCGTTTCTATGCGGTGGCGCCAGTATTCTTTCCTGAGGCGGAAGTAGTGGATTTCGCCTCCCCTGAGGTAAAAAGGTTTGCCGTCCACCAGCAGGTATGCCTCGGTTCTTTCCGTCCTCATCTTCCCCTGTCTCCCCCCATGAGTTCCGCGAGGGCTCTGACTGTTTCTTCCACCAGTTTCCGTCCGCCCTCAGGGCCAACCTCGTTGTCGTATATGTTTGCGCTGTATCCTTTGCCTGCAACGGCTTTTTCGGTCGGCAGGTATGTGCCGGTATCCCTGCCGCCGGCAGCCAGTTGCACGATAAATGTCTGCAGGAACGGACTGCGCGCCTTTATCCTCAACCCGTAGTCCAGGAACAGTTCAAACCGGTTTGTTGCGAAAGCAACGTCCCCCAACCTTATTATATGTATTTCCTCCTCCGAAAGAGGTCGGTCTTTCTGTTCCGCATATTTTTCAAGCACCTTGCGGCAGCGGTTCAGACTCATGAATCTCGTTGATTTTTCCCCGTCATTTGCAGGCACCCATTTCTCAAGGTCCTCAAGGTCTTTTCTCACGATTTCAACCTCTTCGTCAGTCACCAGGCGTTTTTTAAGCTGAACGGTCTTTACCGTATGGCTTAAAGGCGGATTGCCGTGAATCTCCTTTCCTGCATAAGGCAGAACATCTTCCACCGTCCCGGCCACCCTGCGTCCTATCTCCTGCCGCATCGTCGTTCCGCGCAATTTGAGCATGCGTTCTTCCGCCTTTCTGTACAGCAGGAGATGGGGCGACTGGTCGCCGGCGGCGCTGCACTGCGGCAGTATGAAAAGTTTCCTGCCGCACCTCTTGCGGACCTCTTCCCTTATATCGTGCCAGAAGTCAGCGGAGATGTATGTTGCCATTTCCGTTTCCTGGGAAGGGCAGGCGAGGTTTATAATCATGCCTGTGAGGCGCTTTTTCGCATCCCAGGTGAAAAGTATCTCCACGCCGTGGTCTTCGTATCCTTCCATGTGGCTGAAATCCGGGTCGTCTGTCCGTCCGTACATAATGCTGCTGCCGTCAATTATCCTTCCGGAAGATCTTTCTCCCCCCTGCCTTCTGCCGGGCGTGTCAAAGTATGAGGTGCGCCTGTTATGTCCCACGACAGCGTGTCCGTAGGCCCAGCTGACCCCTCCCTTCTTCCTTCTTTTCCATGCCATGTCCACCGCTTCAGCCACCGCCCTTATGAAAAATCCGGCGTATTCGGATGCGGTCATTACGCCTTCCGGTTCAGGAGGGTATACCCCTTCCCTTATGGACGGCGCGGTGTGGGTGTGAGTGGCATTGAGTATGACCTTTGAAACATCCAATCCCGGCGTCTTCCTGCCTATTGCATCTCTGCACCGTTCAAGGATATCGCTGTTGATGGTGCATATGTCGCATGAGACCATGACTGCATGGTCCTGTTCGGTGGACATGGCAAGGGTTGTTATCGTAACAGGGTCATGCACGCGCTCCGAGATTCTCTGGTGAAACTGGCCGTACAGGTTTACCGGCCTGTCAGGCGTGATATCCTTGACCGCCCACCCGATAAAGATACCTTTTCCTCTGTCAGAAGTCATTGAATATCTCCCATGGCAGAACAACAGGGGAAATGATATCACAGCATATGCCGGCAGACAAGATTTCTGCGATGGGGGGCAAGATGGTATAATTAAAAACCATAAAAAGGAGGGTCAGAATGGCAAAATCCATAAAAGGGACAGAGACGGAGAAAAATCTTCTGAAGGCATTTGCCGGAGAATCGCAGGCGAGGAACAGATACACATATTTTGCAAGCGCTGCAAGGAAGGAAGGGTACGAGCAGATATCCCGCATCTTTCTGGAGACCGCGGAGAACGAGAAGGAGCATGCAAAGGTCTTCTTCAAGTATCTTGAAGGCGGGGACGTGGAGATAACCGCGGCATATCCGGCAGGAGAGATAAAGGATACGAGGACCAATCTTGAAGAGGCGGCTGCAGGCGAGAACACGGAGTGGACGGTGCTGTATCAGAACTTCGCGGGCGTGGCAAAGAAGGAAGGATTCCCGGATATAAGCAATTCCTTTGAACAGATAGGGAAGGTTGAGAAGTTTCACGAGGGCCGGTACAGGAAACTTATCGCGAATATCTCGTCGGGTGAGGTGTTCAGCAAGAAGAAGACCGTGAAGTGGCACTGCCTTAATTGCGGGTATGTCATAGAGTCCGATACCGCGCCGAAGGAATGTCCTGCGTGTAAGCATCCGCAGGGGTATTATGAGGTTCTTGCCGAGAACTACTGATACCGGGTTCATTTCATCCGGGGAATCTGAAAACCAGCCATCTAAATAAA
>CAYOFY010000071.1:0-8051 GCA_964403465.1 uncultured bacterium | reverse complement strand
CCTCCCTGTGTTAAAATTGAAACGGCTGAAATAATGTTGACACTGGAATTGTTATGGTAATATAATGACGATGTTTGAGATCATAGAAGTTCTTTCAAATCAAACGGGGAGATAAAAATGAAACTGGGTGTTTTTCTGGTACTTTTCGGCGATAAGAGTCTTGAAGAGGCGCTGGACAAGGCAAAGAGTTTAGGACTGGATACCGTGGAAATAGGGACCGGCAATTATCCAGGCAATTCTCACTGCAATCCTGAAAAACTTCTGAAAAATGACTCCGCTTTGAAGAAATTCAAGGATGCCGTGAGCGAAAGAGGACTGGAGATATCCGGCCTCTCCTGTCACGGGAACCCTTTGCATCCTGACCAGGCAATAGCCAGTGCCCACAAAGACGTCCAGAGGAAGACAATCCTTCTGGCCGAGAAACTCGGAATACCCCGCATTATAACATTCTCCGGATGCCCCGGAGACAGCGAAAAAGCAAAATATCCAAACTGGGTAACCTGCCCGTGGCCCGATGATTTTTCAAAGATAGTGAAGTGGCAGTGGGAAGAAAAGGTAATTCCCTACTGGAGCGAGGAAGTGAAATTTGCAAAGGACCACAACGTGAAAAATATATGCCTTGAGATGCATCCCGGATTTGCGGTCTATAATCCTGAAACCCTGCTGAAACTGAGAAGCGCCGCAGGAAAAGAGATAGGCGCCAACTTTGACCCGAGTCATCTCTTCTGGCAGGGCATAGACCCAATCGCCGCCATTAGAAAACTCCAGGGTGCGGTCTATCACGTGCACGCAAAAGATACAAAGATAGATGTTTACAACACCTCCGTGAACGGCGTTCTTGATACAAAGACCTATCTCGACGAGATCAACCGTTCATGGATTTTCAGAACAGTTGGCTACGGACACGGCAATGAATTCTGGAATGATTTTGTCTCAACGCTTAGAATGACAGGATATGACGGGACTTTGAGCATAGAACACGAGGACAGCTTCATGAGTGTTGAAGAAGGCCTCGGCAAAGCCATCAATTTTCTCAAGAATATACTGATACGGCAACCTAAACCAAAAGCCTGGTGGGCATGAAGAGGGAGCAGGAGATGGAGAAGGTCAGGATAATCGCAGGGGGTTCCGGCGGCCAGGGAATACTGACACTGGGAAAAGTAATCTCATATGCCGCGATGCAGCAGAAAATGCAGGTTTCCTGTCTGCCATCATATGGAGCAGAGATGCGCGGCGGTTATGTGTACTGCACCATCGTGATATCTTCCTCTCAAAAAATCTCTTCTCCGGTAAGTTCTGAAACTGACATAGGTGTGTTCATGAACGACCAGTCCTTCAAGATGCTGAGGGGATACCTTAAAAAGGGTGCTTTTCTTGTCCTGAATACGTCCCTTGTCAAGAAATTCAATTCCGATGACTGCAGAATAATAGAGATACCTGCCAGTGAAACCGCGGAAAAAACAGGGAGCATAAAGACTGCCAACATGGTGGCCGCAGGAGCACTGGCATATATAATAAACAGCAATTTCTTTCCGTTCACCAAGACGGGTTTATACTATGGCACCGAAAAAATTCTTCCCGCCGGAGAACTTGCCGCTCTCAGTAAAAAAAGCATAGAGATAGGATGGAATATGCTTCAACCCGATGGAAACGATACCCATAGAAAAGATCAGTGACTACAAGTGGCTTATCCCCAGGATCGAAGGAATGCGGGTCCCTGGCATTCTCTATATCTCGGAAAAATTCCTGAACAAGGCCGTCTCAGAAAAAGCGCCTGAACAGATAATAAACGTGGCTAAGATGCCCGGCATAGTCAAATACAGTCTTGCCATGCCGGACGTACACTGGGGCTATGGAGCACCCATAGGAGGGGTAGGCGGATTTGATGCGGAATCAGGGGTCATCGCACCCGGATTCGTGGGATATGATATCAACTGCGGAGTCCGTCTCATCAGGAGCGATTTAACCGCAGGCGATGTCAGGGACAAACTGGAAGATGTAATAAATCTTCTATTTACAAACATTCCCTGCGGGGTCGGTTCAACCGGCACACTGAAACTCAAAAGGAAAGACCTGGAAAAAGTTGCGTCAGAGGGTGCGGAATGGGCGATAAAAAACGGGTTCGGAACACAGGGAGACCTTGAAAGAACAGAGGAGTACGGAAGAATAAAAGAGGCTGACCCTGACACGGTAAGCAACAGGGCTTATGAAAGAGGGACTTCTCAACTCGGCACACTCGGTTCAGGCAACCACTTTCTTGAAATTCAGGAAGTGACGGAGATATACGACAGGACGACGGCAGATTCGTTCGGCATCTTTCCAGGTCAGGTTACGATTATGGTGCATTCGGGCAGCAGAGGGCTCGGGTACCAGGTGTGCGACGATTATCTTGACAGATTCGGCAGGGTTGCTCTTGATTACGGGATAAAACTGCCGGACAGACAGCTCGCCTGCGCGCCCGTTTCGTCAAAGGAAGGCAGACGGTATTTCAGGGCAATGAGCGCCGCGGCAAACTATGCTTTTGCCAACAGACAGATCATGACGCATATGATAAGGGAAACTTTCTCGGATGTATTCGGGATGCCATACGAAAAGATGCAGATGTCCCTGGTCTACGACGTGACTCATAACATCTGCAAGATCGAAAGCCACAATGTGGAAGGACGGGGAAAGACGCTTTACGTCCACCGCAAGGGCGCTACAAGGGCATTCCCGAAGGGACATCCTGATCTGCCTCAAAGATATAGAAACACGGGGCAACCCGTGATTATACCCGGGACCATGGGAACCTGTTCATACATCCTCGTTGGAATGGAAAAGGCGATGGAAGAAACGTGGGGCAGCACCTGTCACGGAGCGGGCAGAATGATGTCGCGACACCAGGCGGTAAGAGAAGGCAGAAACAGATCCATTGCCGCAGAACTTGCCGGTCGCGGCATACTGGCAAGAGGGGTGAGCAGCAAAGGGCTTGCCGAGGAGATGCCGGAAGCATATAAGGATATAGATGAAGTAATAAGAATCGTTGAAGGTGCCGGTTTATCAATGAAAATAGCACGGATGTCCCCGCTTGCCGTCATGAAAGGATGATATGAAAAAGATAACACTTGACGGCAGGGAGATAATTTATAAAGAATTTCACAGGAAGGTAAAATCCCCGCGGCTTGAATTTGAAAACGGAATGCTTTCCGTAATCCTGCCGTCGAAATTTACGGAAGCAAAAAAACTGCTGAAGAAACATAAAAAATGGATAACAAAACAGTCTGAGCGTTTTGAAGAAATTATAGAAACTTCAAGGACACTTACACTTAGAGAAGATGTAAACATGGCCGAATTTAAAGCCGCAGTTGAAAAAAGCATACTGGATTTTTCCGAAGAACTGAACGTAAACATAGAAAAAACTGTTTTCAGAAAATTTAAAAGTAGATGGGGTAGCTGCAGCACTGGTGGGAAGATAACTATAAATACGCTCCTGATGTTTCTCCCGGACAGGTTGATAGACTACATCCTGTTACACGAGGTCGCCCACAGGGTTGAAAAAAAGCACAATGGCAGATTTTACATGCTCATGGAAAAGAAGTTCGGCGACAGAAAATCCATTGAATGGGAACTCGCCGCATACTGGTATTTGATCAGGCACTCCTGCGCCCTGCGGAAGAACGGAAATGAACTATAATAACGCCTTTGTTCTCGGCGGTGGAGGCGCAAAAGGATTCGCCCACGTAGGCGTCCTGACTGCTATTGAGAAGGAAGGTCTCAGGCCGGATATCATATGCGGCACTTCCGCCGGCTCAATCGCCGGGGCCTTATATTCTCTGTACGCGGACAGGATAACGGAATTTGAGAATATTGAGGAAACATACGAGTTCAGGATTCTCAAGGGGTTGAAACTGGATTCGGTTGATTTTGAAGAGGAGAAAGACGGCTTCTTCCTTAAAACCCTCTACACCGTGAAAAAGAAACTTCTCTTCGTCCGCATGCTGCGTGATAACGCCCTGCTCAAAAAAGAAGAGGTTGAGCCGGTTTTCAAAAATCTTTTCAGAGATATTACCTTTGAACAGCTTTCCATTCCTCTCACAGCGGTTGCATTTGACCTTGTATCGGGAAAGGATGTCTACATAAAAACGGGAAAATTGTGGAAGGGCATTCTGGCATCCTGCTCCATACCCGGACTGCTCCCTCCCGTTGAATACAACGACTTGCTTCTTGTGGACGGAGGAATAACGAACCGTCTGCCCGTGAAATGTGCTGTGCTGGCCGGCTCAGGAAGCATTGTGGCGGTGGATGTAAACCAGCATAGCTCAGCTCACGGAGAGATAAACTCCGTCTTTGACATCCATATGAGAACGGACGCCCTCATTTCATCCAGGTTTGACCTCTACAACAGCAGGATGGCCGATTTGATAATCAGGCCCAACCTCGGAGACATGCGGTGGAACAATTTTTTAAGATACCGATACGCCATAGAAAAAGGCAGTGAGGCGGCAAAAGCAGACTTGCCAGAAATAATAAGGACGTTCAGCAAAAAATACCGCTACAAAAAGCGCTTAAGAAATCTCCTCGGGCAAAAAGGGAAATACGCCGCAGAACCGGAAGAGTTCATCTTCATCTGATAATAATCAGCCTTTTTTCTCCGGTTTCCCTGAAGTGTCAAGCATCCACCTGGGACGCCTGATAAAGGGCCCGCCGTTAAAGGTCTGTTCAATCATATTGTGTTTTTCAAGATAATCAAAGCAGCTACGCATACAGCCGCGTGAACCTTCAATGCCCAGTCCACCCTGCCCCCAGTGCTGGATATAGTGGTGGCCCTCTATAATGTAGCCGGAGGGATACTCCTCGGTTTTCCTCCATGTACCCGTGGACATTGGCCAGCAAAACTTGTACGCGGCCTCTTCGGTAAGATTTTGTTTCATGACATCAAAGTGGTAGCCCGGGAAGGCATTCGATATGAATGGCGATACCCGCGGGTCTCCCCCGTGATAAATAAGAGTGCATTTACCCATGTCCACGTCAGCCCAGCGGTAAGTCTTATTCTCTATCCTTATTTCCACAAATTTATTCTCTTTTATATGCGGTATTGCACCGGGACACCCTTTCACGCAGGCCATATCAAGCTTGCATATGCTGTTCGGCTCAACGAGCGGGTCCGGCTCAAGTTCAAGGTCAGTCAGTATCGCAGCCAGTCTCTGTCTCGGTCCGAATTTTTTTGTTAAAAAAACTTTGGACCACCCGATTTCTCCTATGCCCGCCGCAACCGCGGCTATGCGTATGGCCAGAAAAACATCTGGAGCAACACCTCCTTTTCGCAAAGGTTCAACGGGCGCTTGTGCTTCAGGAACGCCTGAATATACAGGAACAGCTTCATATCCATGGTCTTCTATGAAACAGGCGGTCTCATATAACGGCATCTGAAGAAAATAGGTATTTAGAAGTCCCGAATAATCAAAATAGGTATAATTCGGCCAGTACGTCCCTTCTTCTATTCCTCTCCATCCGCCGCGCACGATACGCCTGCCAACAACTATCACTGACTTCGCTTCGGGAAAGATACTTGCCGGGTCCATCCTTACCGGGGCATCCTTGAACCTCTCTATGTTTGCAACTCCGAAAAGGTCCAGCCCCCGTGATAGTGCATATTCCTTTATCTGCCCTTTGGAAGGTTTCCTGTTCATCATTTATCCTCGCTAAAATTTGTAAGGGTCCATTTCGGTTTTTACTTTCCACGCATCTCTCAGGCGAAACGGCAGTTCAAACCTGTTTTTGACGCGTCCGCCTTTTTCCAGGGCATCCGCGCAGCTTCTGATACAGAAAGACGCAAGCCTGTCGGGTTTGCCTGCGGGATGATAGCGGTTGGGCATGGCGCCGTTTTTACAGGAAGCGCATTTTCCCCTGTAATCTATCTCCGCCACTGTCATTTTTTTCCCCGCAACAAGAATTTCTCTTCCCCCTTTTATCGCTTCGAGCGGACAAAAACCGCTGCACCCTTCATCATGGAGGCATATCTTCCAGGACAGAAGCGGGTCGGGATCAATCTCAGCGTCTGTAAGTATCATCTGGAAGCGCTGGCGCGGACCGAATTCAGGAGTAAGAACAACTCCGCAAAATCCTATTTCTCCCACCCCCGCCCTGACCGCTGCGTCGTCAAAATCCAGCATGATGTTGGGAGCAGGATTCCCCTTTCTGACGGATATGCCCATGGGCGGAACCTCGGGTGGAAGGTTCTGCAAAGGCACAGCTTCCCATCCGCTGTCCTCAAGAAATTCCGAAAGAAGAAAGGTTGTCATGGCTATGAACCTGTTGTCCAGCCAGTCATAGCCGAACATCGAGTAATTACAGAAGTTGGTACCCTCCTCAACCCCTCTCAGCGTTCCCCTGGTGATGCGCCTTCCGATAATCACCACGGACTTCGTTTCGGGGAAAATTGAACGCGGATGTTTTTCGGGAGGAAGTTCATCAAACCTTTCAACGTTCGCAATCCCTGCTATATCGGCACCTGCCTGTTTGGCGTATTCCTTAATTCTTTTCTTATTCACGATTTTCCCCCTTTTTCAGGACAGATCCTTATGCATTCTTCACAAATGTTGGCGTGCCTCTTCTGTACACCCCACTCTATTTTATTAATCGCCATCAAAATTTCTTCCGCTTCCCTTTTCCCCGGAACGGGAATATCTGTTTTCAGACCGTAGTATTGCGGGCCTTCCTTCCCGCTCATTGCGTATCTTTTCGCCCAGTCGCATGCGAAACAGTCAACCGAAGGAATATAAAAGGTTGTTTGCTCAATCTTCAATTCTGCAGTTTTATTTTTGAGAGCCGTTGTCGGACAGTGAGATATGCAGGGTTTTTTACATGCTTCACAGGCATAGTTACCCGTATACAGAGTTTCATTGTCCAGAGGGCAGTCGGTAACAACGGCAATAAATCTCTGACGCACCCCGTATTTTTCCGTGATCGGACAGCCGTGCAAACCCGGGTATGCAAGACCAGCCAGCATCGCGGGATAAAGATTCGCTTTCATGTCGGGCAGTCCTTCGCGTGAGCGCGAATTCATCATCACCCTTGAGGCCAACCCGGTAAGGTCGGTGGCAAAAATTGCCCTGTATCTCTGGCAATTAAGGTATTGTACGACCTTCAAGGCAATATTCGTTATATTCATTGCTTCCTCTTTGCGATAGCTTTGCTTATTTTTTCGGCAGTTTCTCCCATCTTTTCAAGCACTTTTTTCCTGTGTTCCCCCTTGAACCTGTATGCGGGCAGGAAAAGTCCGAGAGCCGCAATCACGCTCTCATGTTGTTTAATGGGAAAAGCAATCCCGACAACATCCTTCCTTGTGGTTCTCAGAACCATGCCCTGTTTTCTTATGGTCTGAAGAGAATCCCTCAGTTTTTTTGCCGTTACCGCCTCAGGCCAGGAGTTTTTATCGGGCAATCCTCTGCCGGCTATGAAACTCTCAAGTTCGGATTGAGACAAAAAAGCGAGAAGCAGGCGGCCTGTAGCTGTATTATAAATGTTGTCCTGAAGTAAGAATTCGTTTTTTATATTCAGTACATTATCTCCTTCAACCTGCAGAAGGATAGACCTTTTACCCTTATGAAGCGTTGCGATAAGAAAAGTTTCATGAACATCAGAGGCAAGGCGTGTGACATACGGTTCAGAGTCCCTTACAATATCCTTTCGGTAGGGACCATTCCTGGCAAGATAATATACTCGCGGACCAAGGATGTATCCTTTTTTCCTGTCAACCTGCTCCAGGAAATTGTACTCGCACAACGTCTTAAGTATATTGGCGCACGTCCCCGGATTGAGTGCGCTGTGCCCGGCTATTGCGCCCAGGTTCTTCGGATTTTCCGGTTCTTCTGCAACAAAATCAAGTATCTTGAATGCCCTTTCCAGGACCTGTATCATGCTCCTCCTTTATTTTATAATATGGAATTATATTTTATACTATTATATTATCAAAAATAAGAAATGTCAAAAGGTAAAATAAAAACAAACCATTATTTATTGATATATGCATAACTAATGTCACAACATCAAAACCTCTTTCCAGTTTGTCA
>CAYOFY010000070.1:0-8216 GCA_964403465.1 uncultured bacterium | reverse complement strand
ATTCCCCGCGCCCTGGCGGAGTCCGACTACAACCTGTTCTTCAACAGGGATGGCGGCGAGTACACGGTCTGTTTCCGCGGGTCGTGGATGTCGGGCGGTTCGTACGGCGGATCTGGACAGCAGGTGTCGTTCGCGGAATGGCAGCTGCTCGGCAACGACGCCCATTCCCTGATCGCCGACCCGCTGTTCGTGGACGCGTCCGCCGGCGACTACCGCCTGCGGCCCGACTCCCCGGCGCTGGCGCTGGGCTTTGTGCCGATTCCGGCGGAGAAGATAGGGATTAGGAAGAGTAATGACGAATCTCCATCACGCCTGTAGAAGAACAGTCCCTGTGTGGTTTTCTGCACATCACGAAGGGGCTTCACCTCGTGAAAGTGTCGGTTAAGATGTCTAATAAGAGGGTAAAGAAAGAAGATAAAACAATGAGGTCGAGAAGGTCGATATCCCAATGAAAGTCTTCGTCGAGTATTATGAGCGAAGTATTATAGAAAACTCCCTGTTAATTGAAAATTTTTATCCCAAATCTTTATCGCCTGTGCATATATCGGGAACTGAAGTTTTTTATCTCCGTTTGCATTTGACAAAATATTTTTTTTATTCTATACTGAAACAACGTTTACATGCAATCGGTATCTATGCAACCAAAAATAATGCTCCTTGAGCGGGAGCAGGGAGGAAAATGATGAAGAAGCAGAGATTAATGCAGACAGGGTTGATAGTAGTGATTCTTATTGCAGTGGGTTTAATTGCAAGGCAGTTAAAGCCCAGGCAGGACACCATAGAGGTGGTAAAAGATTTTGAATTAGTACTGGTTGACACACAGGCAAACAAGGTTTTTAAGAAAACAGTGTCTGCAAAAGAACCGCTTGAATATCCTATGGAGTCTCCGTTCAGCGAAGGCAAGAATGCATATCCTGTTTTTCAATGCGTTAATGACGGAACAATTTTTGCTTTTGATATGCCGAGTGCGAAGGATCTTGAAAATGTCCCGCTGCAAGATCCTCAAAAAGATCCAAGGGTACCAAAATGTCCTGTTTGTAACGGATTTATGGTCAAGGTTCCTGAATTGCCGAAAGGGCAGAAAAGCATGGATATACCCGGACCGGTGAAAATAGTAAAGCCCAGCTTGTAAAATAGACTCCATAACTACTCCGTTTCGCAAGATGTTTGCCAGAGCGAGGGATTGAACGATGGAAAAAGCACCCAGTAATTCCAAGAGAAACCGGGTATTAAGCGTGGACTACCGGGCGCTTGTTTCGCGGGCGGACCTTGTCTATCTCAGCCATCCTTATAAAGCTATTGAAGGGCATCCCATAGGCAACGGCAGGATGGGAACAATGGTATGGGCTGCTGGAAGCTTAGTGAACTTGCAGATTAACCGCAGCGATGTCTTTGCCATAAACAGGAACCACGATGGATTTTTCACCGGCCCGACAGACTCGTATGCCGGTTGCGCACAGGTGACAATTGATGTTGGCGGCGCGCCGTTCGGGAAGGCAGAAGGAAGATTCAGACAGCAGCTGTCCCTTTACGAGGCGGAGGAGCGGATTGCGGGAAAGGGTGTTACTATACGGTGTTTTGTATCTTCCATTACGGATGTTCTTGTGCTGGAGATTGACGACCGGAGGGATAAACCGGAGAGTGTGAAGGTAACGCTGCGCATGAACCGGGCGCCTGAGGTGAAAACAGGCAGTCATACCGCGTCTTATAAATTTGAAAAAGTATCCAGCAGGATTGTCGTGGAACAGAAGTTTACTGAAAAAGATTATTACTGCGCGTCTGCGGTGGCGGCAGAAATCGTTGGTAGTGAAACGGCAATTCCAGTCTCCCCCTACAATCAGAAGACGATAACAGCTCCCGCAAAAAAAGGACGGCGCATAATACTTATTTCCAGCGCGGCATCATGGTCAAGAAAAACGAAAGTTGCAGAATCTGCCACAAAACTTTTGGATAGAGCATCTGGAGATTCATACAGCAATCTTCACAGGCAGCACGTTCGCTGGTGGGCCGCCTTCTGGTCCCGCACGTTCGTTCATCTTTCCAGTGCGGACAGCCTGGCTGACTTTGCCGAACGCATCCGAACTCTTCATCTTTATTATATGGCAAGCACATCACGCGGAAACCTTCCCTCTAAATGGAACGGACTGCTTTTTGTAACAGAAGGCGATAAGACGAAATGGGGCTCGCAGTTTGTAGTATGGACAACCGAAATGATGTACTTCCCGCTCTTTGCAGCGGATGCCGTTGATCTTACCGACCCATATTTTACCATGTACCTGCAACATCTGCCTGCCTGCAGGAAGGCGGCAGAACAGCGCTGGGGGTCAAAAGGAGCCTACTATCCCGAAATTGTTCCATTCGACGGGCCTGTTGTATTACCGGAAGATGCTGCAAAAGAATTCCGTGATTTCTTTACAGGCAAGAATAAAACCATTCTGTCAAAACGCGCTTTGTCACTGTGCCGGTTTGAAGGACATCTTTGCGTGGTTGCTTTTCATGCGCTTAAGGGACGTTATTCATGGGCAAGCCATATTGCGTCCTCCGGCAGCGAACTTGCCGTCCAGGCATGGTGGCGCTACAGGTACACCGGTGATACCGCATGGCTGCGCACCCATGCATACCCTTTATTAAGGGACACGGTTGAATTCTACCGGCATCTCGTGAAGAAGGGGGAAGACGGACGATACCATATACACGGCACCAATGTCCACGAGCAGTTCTGGGCTGTAACCGACGGCATAATGGACCTGGCGGCGATACGCGGCACAGCGCCTCTTGCCATAAAGGCGGCAAACATACTGGGTATCGACGAACAACTCTGTGCGAAGTGGAAGGACCTGCTTGATAACCTTGCCCCGTATCCAATGGGAAACGAAGCGGAGTCTGTTGCTCTAACAGACGGAGTGCTTTCAGGCGATGTCTGGGCGGCGGGGCATCTCGGAGAGGTTGCCGGCGACAAAAATTCGGCAGATTCCTGGTTAACTCCAGTATTCCCTTTCGAGGATTGGACAATCGAGACCCGCAACCCTGAAACGGATGCAATTGTACGGAAAGCGCTTGATATAGTACCTCGCATGTCAAGCATTCTAAAAGGGAACGGCTGCGGAACCGCCATCCGCACGCCCATAGTGAATTCAAGGGCGGGACGCGGAGAGAAACTGCCTTCTGTTCTGATGACTTACTATAACGCTTTTTCACCGCTTGCAAACGGCCTGAGCCAGTTTGAAGCCCTGCAGGATCCGTCAGTAGAGCACCTTGCATGCATCAGCATGACGCTGCAGGATGCTCTTGTACAAAGCGTTTCCGCACGGCCAGGAGAGCAGGAAGTCATAAATATCCTGCCGGCATGGCCACGGGAATGGAATGCGGCTTTCCGCCTGCTGGTGCGAGGAGGTTTTCTTGTAACAGTGTCATTTGTAAACGGATTATTGGAGTTTGTCGAAATTGAATCGCGAAACGGAGAGTTCTGCCGTCTGCGCAATCCATGGAAGAAAGCCTGCATTTTGACAGGCACGAGGATGTCAAAGCAGGAACTGAACGGTGAAATCCTCTCGTGGAAAACAGAAAAAAACGGCAGGTATTTAATATTGCCTCGGGGAAGAAATAAACCTGTACAACGCCGTATTGCGCCGGCTCCTGTTGAGTTGCCGTTTTTCTGCTCATACACTCTGCCGGATGGCAAAGAGCTGCGATTTGCTCTTGGAAGGGTGTAGCAAAATTCTTGCAGGTTAAGACACGGATATTTTTTAATGAGCGGGGATGCTTAATGACTTCCAGAGAAAATGTCATGAGAACCATCCGGCGGGATGCTCCCGAATGGATTCCGTACAGGTATGACGGATGTATCACCATGATTAAGCCGGATTTAGTTGTACGGCCCGAGATATCCGGTAAAGATGACTGGGGTGTACAATGGATTGAAAACGGAGGAAAAAAAGAGACCTATCCCGACAGTGTTCCCGTAATCAACATTGAAGATATTCGAGAGTACTATGCGCCTGCTACTGATTGGAATGCCGTGCACTCACAATTGAAAGTCTCCGTCGGAGATTGCAGGAGAAAGGATACATTAGTTATAGTTTATGATGAACTGCCTATCTTTGAACGCACGCAACTGCTTCTGGGATATTCCCAATTCATGGTCAGCCTAAAGACAGAGGAGGAACTTTTTAATTGTCTGCTCGATATCATTACAGACTATCAGGAGAAGCTTGTTGAAACAATAATGGACTGCAGCGCTGACGGGATAAGATTCACAGATGACTGGGGGATGCAGGACAGGCTTTTTGTTTCGCCGGAAGACTGGCGCAAATTTTTCAAGCCGCGGTATAAAAAACTGTACGGTATCGTGAAAAATAAAAACGGGATTATATTTCAGCATTCATGCGGTTATCTTGAAGATATTATGCCCGATATAGTTGAAATGGGCGTTGACGTTCTGGATCCCTGCCAGCCGTCCGCAAACGACATATTTGCATGGAAGAATAAATACGGAAAGAACTTGAGTTTTATGGGCGGACTGGATACGCAGGGCTATTTGAGTTTTGGCACTCCTGCAGAAGTAAAAAAGCAGGTGAAAAAAGTTGCCGCAAAGATGAGTGAAGGCGGGGGTTACATAGCCGCGCCCAGCCATACTATTGATATACCTGATGCGAACAGGCAGGCGATGATTGAAGCCATAAACGAAATTAACGCCGGGAAAAAACGGTGAAAAATACAACATATACCCGCAGAGAGCGCGTTTTAAAAACATTCAACCACAAAGAGCCGGACAGAATCCCTCTTGATTTGATGGGACATGCATCAATGCTGGTTGACAAGACGTATCTTCGCCTCAGGGATTACCTGGGGTTATCCGCTATTCCGCCTGTTCGGTCCGGCACTACCGCAAATTACTACGATGAACGAATTCTTGAATATCTTGACATTGATTTCCGCCGGATTTTTTTAAAAAAGAAAAGGCAGTCACCGGCAGGAGAAAATGGAACTTACACTGACGAATGGGGCATTACGTACAAAAAGGAAGGGCTGTATTCCAATGTTGCAAGTCATCCTATGAAGAATTTTAGGACAAAAGAAGAAGTGGAGCATTATGAATGGCCGAAAGCAGAGGATGTCTTTGTAACAGAAGGGCTGAAAGCACAGGCTAAACACCTGTATGAAAAAACCGGCTATGCATTGGTTGCAAGAAATCCTTTGACAGCAGGTTTTCTGGACAGGGGATTTATGCTTTTCGGAATGGCCGAGTTTCTCATGGCGATTATGACAAGCCCGGAATTGGCGCGATGCGCAATAAGAAGAATGCTTGAAATATACAATGATGTTTACTCAATGTTTCTTGACGAGATAGGCCCTTATGTGCAGATGGTGGAAACCGGCGATGACATGGGAACGCAGGAAAGCACCCTTGTTTCCCCGGCAATCTACCGCGAGCTTTTTAAGCCGGCTGAAAGCGAGTTATATGCCCTTATCCGCAAGAAAGCTCCTGATGCAAAGATTTTCAGGCATTGCGACGGCGCCATATTTGATTTAATCCCGGACTTTATAGAAATCGGAGTGGACATATTGAATCCCGTGCAGACAAGCGCCAGGAATATGGAACCGCATAAACTTAAAGAAACATTCGGCGACAGGCTGGTTTTTCACGGAACTCTGGAAAGCGTAGGAAAAGGGATGGATGCTGCAATAACCGAATTGAAAGAACGTGTAGCCGTATTCGCCCCGAACGGCGGTTATGTACTTTCCACATGCAACCATCTGATTGATGTCGAGCCGGAAGATATAGTTGCAATATTCCAGGCCGCCAAAGAATACGGCATGTATTCAAAAAACCAGGAGGACGCATCTTGAAAGTTCTCGGTTTTGGCGCGGTTTTGTGGGACGATATAAGCGACGGCCACTCGCAAAAAGGAGCTCAGAACATAGGAGGGGCTGTTTTCAATGTAATGTTTCATTTAAAGCAATTGGGGCATCGGGCTTCTATGCTGACCGCCGTAGGCAACGACCCTTTGGGAGACAGAACGATTCGTACAATGAAAGCGCTTGGCATGGACGTAAAGTTGGTTAAGAGGGTTCCTGAACCTACCTGTCTTGTCAGGGTGACCTTCGACAGCAATAGACAGCCTTCCTATTCATGCGATGAACAAGTGTCATGGGATTTCATCACTGCCGGCCGGCAGGATATAGAGCTGATAAACAAAAATAAATACGATATCCTTTGTTTCGGCACAATAGAGCAAAGACATGGGGTTTCAAGAGAAACGCTCCGAAAAGTTCTTGAAAAATGCCGCTTTAACACTCTTTATCTCGACTTAACCCTCAGGTCCCCGTTCTATTCAAAAGAAGTTGTGGAATACTCGCTAAAAAAATGCACGGTAGCCAAAATGAATATGGAAGAGGCGGCAGTTACCGATAAAATGTTCAGCATAGGGGCGGTTTCCGTAAAGGAATTCATGGCATCCCTGCAGCAATTATTCTCAATAGGAAAGGTAGTTGTTACCGACGGTGAGAACGGAGCTTATTTCGCTGCTGATGAAGGATGCGGCCATGTCGGGGGTTATCATGCCGACATGATTGACCCTGTCGGAGCGGGGGATGCGTTTTCAGCCGGACTGCTCCATAAGCTGTATGAAGGTTTTTCCACGGAAGATGCTTGTGACTTTGCCTGCAGGATGGGTGCAATGATTTGCTCAAAGAAAAGCTCTATAGCTGATTATACGATGGAGGAAGTAAACAGCTTATCCAAAAGGCCGGATTCAGGCAAGACATGTTCTTCCAGGAAACTCGCGTAAAAAATACCGGATTTGCTTAAAAAACACATAGGGGAATATCAATATGAACCGCAGGAAAAAGGTTATTATTGCACCTTCTCTGATTTGTATGGATATGTGCAATCTTGAGGAAGGCATCAGGGAAATTGAAAGCGCGGGTATTGAAATGCTGCACGTGGATATTATTGACGGTTATTTCAGCCCGAGCATGCCCCTGGGGTTGGGGACTGTAGAGATGCTGCGCAAGAAAACCGGCCTGCCTTTCGACGTTCACATAATGGCGAAGGATAACGAATTTTTCATAAACGAATTAATTGACATAGGGGTACAGCAGATTTGTTTTCATTATGAGTCGGCTATACACGTTAACCACTACCTTGACAAAATCAGGGATTCAGGCGCCAGAGCCGGTTTAGCGTTGACTCCCTCAACGCCCGTATCCGTGCTGGAATATGCCATTCAAAAGTGCGATTTTATACTGCTGATGCTAATAAATCCGGGTTTCGCAAGATATGCCGGTGAAAAGCAGGTGCCTTACGCACGCACGAAAATAGAAGATGCCTACCGGTTTATTCAGCGGAAAGGATTGGATGTGGCTATTGAAATTGACGGCAGGATTACGAAAGATAATGTAGAAGGATTCGTTGCCGCCGGGGCCGACATTATTGTTGCAGGCAGTTCGAGCCTGTTTGATAAAGCGGGCACTCTGGAAGAAAACTTTGGTCGGATTATGGAAGCCGCAAATAAAGGCATTAACAGGAGGTACGATGGAAGAGATAAAAAAGTTTAAAGAGTTTTCTGATGTCGTAATAGGTGAGTGCAGTCGGGCATTGGGCTCAATCAAAGCTGAAAGTGTACTGAATGCGATAGATGCTATACTGTCTGCGGAAAAAGTATTCTTTATCGGTGTGGGCAGGTCCATGCTGGCTTTGCAGGCAATGGCCAAGAGGTTTGCGCATCTGGGCATTGATGCGTATTGCGTGGGGCAGATTACGGAACCCGCGATTACTGTAAAGGACGTACTGATTGTAGGGTCAGGCAGCGGAGAGTCGTTAATTCCTGTTACAATTGCAAAAAAAGCAGACCGGATAGGCGCAAAGATTATACACGTCGGCTCAAACCCGGAAAGCAGTTTGAAAGAAATAACAGATGTTTTTTTGCGTATCCCTGTACGTACAAAACTGGCATTAGCAGACGAAATAGACTCAAAACAACCCATGACAACCATTTTTGACCAGACGCTCCTGCTTCTCGCGGATATCATGGCGCTGATGATTATCGACAGGAAAAATCTGAACATGCAACAGTTGTGGAAGTATCATGCCAACTTGGAATGACAGATTGGGAGGAAGAGCACATGAAAAGCAAGAAGCAAGAGCAGGACAATAGAGCACAAGTTGATTTCGCCTTTCCGAAGGAATGGACGATGTACGGCCCGGTCGGCAA
>CAYOFY010000069.1:0-8283 GCA_964403465.1 uncultured bacterium | reverse complement strand
TCCGCCACTTCGGCTTGCATTAAACTGTCATATTTCTACTGACGATTCAAATTATACCCACCTGCCGCGTCGTTACAATTGTGCTATTGAAAAACACTACGCACGGTCTCGGCCCCGACAGCCCTAAGAATGCGAAACCAGGCAAAAACGGGCCTCGGCTCCGCCACTTCGGCTTGTACAACACTGCTTAACTTTCCCTTACGAACTGAATTATACTCCCCGGGTTATTGTATCATGGCTATGGACAGAAAAAGACTGTCCAGTCCGAGTTTGAGGTTAATATTATAACGCACCCTGCCCTTGAGTTCCAGTATCTTTTCCATGACGTCGGCAACCATGGTTTCGTCCTGGAACAGAACGTCCTCTGTCGAATCCTTGTTGACCAGCAATTCCCGGGGTAAGCCCGCTTTCCTGAAATATCCGTCGCGGCAAAGCAAAGCAACCTTCCCCAGCCAGTCCTCCACCTCTTCCCGCTCTTTATTCTTTACCAGTGCATCTATTGACCTGAACAATCCGTAAAAATCCCTTTTTCTCGCCTGTCTCAGCATTTCCATGAATTGCATCTGGATTTCGGCTGTCTCCCTGCCATTTTCAGGTATGGCATAATTGAGCCGGACCTTCTGGCATCTGGAGACAATCGTGGGCAGGAAGAAATTTATATTGCTGCTCTGGATTATCAGAACCCCGTAAACGGGCGGCTCTTCCAGAATCTTCAGAAATGCGTTTGACGCTTCGTCCTTCATGTATTCTATTTCAAAGATATATATCTTCCTGCTTCCCGCATAGGGGGTGATGTATATGTCTTCTTTCACCCACCTGACATCGTCTATGGACAGGATGCTCTTTGACGGAACAATCCATTTCACATCGGGATATATCCTCCTTTCAATCTTCTTACAGGCATCGCATTTCCCGCATGGCACGGGTTTCCCGCAGTTCAGGAGTTTTGCCAGGAAAAGTGCGGTCTCGTTCCTCTGGCGTCTATCACCGCCGTAGATAATATAGGCGCCTGCTATCTTATCCTGCCTTTTTGTTTTTTCAAGAAACTCCTTGCTTTCTTTCAGGTCCATGAACAAACCTCTCCCATTCGCGGATGATTGCCCTGTGCGTCCCTTCCACGGTTCCCCTCTGGATAACCCTTATTCTCCCTCTCCTGCCCTTCGCTATCCGGAGGTATCCCTCCCTGACCCTCTTCTGAAAGTCAATTGACTCACGTTCAATCCTGTCCCTGTTCTTCTTTCCCAGGACGTCAAGAAGGTTTTCCGCGAGTTCGTCTATCAGAAATGTTATGTCCGGCATCACGTCGGATATGAAAGAGCGGTGCATATATTCAATAAGGCGGATCGGCAACCCCCTGCCCCATCCCTGGTAGGCTGTCGTGGAATCCACGTATCTGTCAAGGATAACGGTGGTGCCGTTTTCAACGCGGGGCCTGATTACCTCGCCGACAAGCTGAGCGCGGCTGGCAATGTACAGGAATAACTCGCAGAGTGGAGAAATTTCAGCCTTTCTGTCAAGCAGTATCTTTCTTATTCTTTCTCCGGTGTATGTTCCGCCAGGTTCATTCAGGAGGAGAACCTTTGCTCCCTTTTTCCTCAGATGTTCGCAGAACAACCCTGCCTGTGTCGTTTTGCCACAGCCATCAATACCTTCAAAACTTATGATGAGACCCTTTTTTTTCACCTGATAACACACCTTTAACGCTGATTGGTTTCCCGCACCGTCCCTCAAAACCTCCTGGCAGGAGAATGGGCCGGGAGGGGATGCGCCCTGAGCCGGGCCGGCATCAGTCAATAAACCTGACGTATACGCTCCCCAGTTTTCTGTCCCCGTCCTTCACCACGATTTCATACTTGTCCCTTTCTCCCTCAATCGCCCAGCGTTTCATTATCCTGTCATAAGTAATCTGGTAACCGATATCCTGGTTGTCGTTGAATCTCGCATTGCCGACAAACCCCTTGAGGTCCGCCCTGATATTCTCTTTGTTGCCCGACGGACATACAACTCCCTTGATCTGGAACTTTATGTTTTTCTTTACCTCCAGTTCGTCTTCGGGGGCGACCATGAAAGTGTTGCTGCCGGTCAGTATTATCACCTGGAAATCCGGTTCGGGAGCGACGCCTTTCTCTCCTGCCATCTCTTCGGCGCCCTGTTCAGGATTGGAAGGCGGTTGGTGCTTGATTACCTGTGTTTCCATGATGGAGGGACGTTCAACAAAAAAAGTCAGGTAAGCGTAGTAACCGTCAACGGCAAGGTATATGGCGGAAAGTAATATGGCGAAAAAGAATTTTTTCCTGCTGATTCTTAGCATGATAACCGACAGGGTAAGCATCACCAGCGCTATAACCGCGTTAACCAGGGTTAAGAGAATTTCCTGCCTGAACATTTATCCCCCTTTGTTTTCCTCGTATATGGAGATCCTGTTTTTCCCGTTGTTTTTTGAAGTGAACAGGGCGTGGTCTGCCTTGCCCACCACTTCGTCTTCCTTCTGGCCGTGTTCAGGGAAACTTGCAATTCCGATGCTCAGCGTTATATGTACGGCCTTCTCAATATCATTCTTGAGGAAAACATACTGCGATACACCCTTTCTTATTCTTTCTCCCAGGGCTCTTGCCTCAACGCTTGAGGTAAAAGGCAGGAGGTAGGCAAGCTCGTCGCCGCCGAATCTGCAGACCATATCGCTTTCCCTCATTGTTCCGCTTACCACCGAAGCAACCTCGGCAAGGATGATGTCTCCCAGGGGATGTCCATACGTATCAACATAGTTCTTGAAATTGTCCAGGTCAGAAATCATGATGGAAACGGGGAAGCCCATTCTCCTGGCCTTGGCAAATTCCTCCTGGGCCCTCTTGTTGAAATACCTCCTGTTATAAAGCCGGGTAAGAGTATCCGTTATTGACGCCTTGTTAATCTCCTCGTGCAGCATGGCGTTTTCAATCTCTATGTTCAGTTGCCTGAGGAATATGTCCAGTACGCTTTTCATGTCCTCAAATATCTTGGCGGATCCCTTCCTTGACATTCCGGTGACTCCCACTATTGCCACCGTCCTTATCCTTTCTTTCCCGACCAGCGGGATTACTATGACTGTCTTGCATTTATCAAAATCGTATCTGGGCAGAATCTCCCTTATCCTGCTGTCAACCGTCTGGGGAATACTGGCAGGAAAAAACGTGAGCAGATAGTGTTTCTTCCCGTCGCTCTCCACATAATTATTATTGAGGGATGTGTTGATGTTGAGCGTGAATATCTCTCCTGAGGTATACTGCCTCAGCTGTTCATCCAGCACCAGCATGGCGCCGGTAGTCCCCTTGCAGAAATCCATAAGTGTCTCAAGACTCTGCTTCAGGATATCGTCCGCACTCAACTTCGCCCCCAGTTTCATGAACGCCGTATTGAGTTCTTCAACGAGTCTTTTCTGATTGGAAAGCTGGTGATAATAAAAACTTATGATTCTGAAAACAAGGAAAAGGAAGAAATAGGTGATGAGAAGCAGGGGGAATACTATTCTCAGCGTATGCCTGAACGGGGTAACCGGCTCCAGCCACGATATGGTGAATATCATCGTCCCGGTCACGACAAGAAATAACAATACCTCCGTTATTATGAATATCCTGTTCTTCCACATAACCAATATATTATTTTTTTTTCGTAAATTTTGCAAATTTAACCGCGATTGCGGGATTTTTTCAGACTTCGGTATGAGAAACGGTTGCTATGCGAATTGAAATGAGGTAAAATACAAACGGTGAATGCACCCCCGTTCCCGCGTTTGTCATTGCGAAGGATAAACCGGGGGAAAGGAGCGAGAAATGAAAAGTACGATGTTAGTCATACTGGCGGCATTTCTGGCAGGATGCGCAGTCGTCAACGTTTATGTCACATTTCCCGAGGAGAAGATACAGAAGGCCGCCGAGGACCTTCTTGCGCCCCCATCCAAGGGTGCGCCGGTAAGCAGGCTGAAGGGAATATTGTTTGCCGTTCCCGCGTATGCCCAGGAAGCGGTGGAGGTAAAGAAAGACATACAGACAGATTCCCCTGTCATCAGGGAGGCAAAGCAGAAGATGGATGGATGGCGGGAAGAACTGGACAGTTTCAAGAAAGAGGGTTGCATCGGCGAGACAAACGCCTTCTCTGTTGTGGTCAGGTCACTTCCGTCAGACAGCACGAAAGCGGCAAGGGTGAAAAAACTGGTGACCGATGAAAATGCGCAGAGGAAGATAATGATGGATGAACTGGTCAGGATCAATAATGTGGCTCCCGGCGAAGTGGAAAAGTTCAAAAGGATTTTTGCCGACACCATGAAAAAGTATTCTCCGGCAGGCACATGGATCCAGGCTGAAGAATGGTACAGGAAATGACAGTTGTTCCGTCACGCTGAACTTGTTTCAGTGGCTATAAAACAGAGGTGTAATGAAAAAGGTCATTCTATCCGGTTGTAAAGCCTCGGCCGAAGGAGCCATAAGAGCCGGCTGCTCCTTCTATGCAGGATATCCGATAACTCCGCAGAACAGGTTCCCCGAATACATGAGCGAGCGGATGCCTGAATCAGGAGGTGTTTTTATCCAGGCGGAAAGCGAAGTCTCCGCGATAAACATGGTTTTTGGCGCGGCGGTGGCAGGCGCAAGAGCCATGACTTCCTCCTCATCCCCGGGGATTTCCCTGAAACAGGAGGGTATCTCCTACCTCGCGGGATGTGAACTGCCTGCCGTCATAGTGAACATGAACAGGGGCGGGCCGGGACTTGGAGACGTGACGCCCAGCCAGTCGGACTACTTCCAGTCCACAAGGGGCGGCGGCCACGGAGACTATCGGACGATTACCCTGGCTCCGTGGAGCGTGCAGGAGGTTTATGACTTCACGTATCTTGCCTTCGACCTTGCCGATAAGTACAGGAATCCTGTCCTTGTCCTGGCGGACGGGATGCTCGCACAGATGATGGAGCCGGTAGAACTGCTCACGGGGAAAAAGCGTCTGCCCGGGAAAAAGTGGGCTCTTACCGGGTGCAGGGGGAGGAAGGCCCATTCCATCAAATCCCTGTTCCTTGCGCCGGGAGTTCTTGAAACCCACAACTGGAAACTGGCAAGGAAATACCAGCGAATCAGCGAGCGGGAACAGATATACAATACATACATGTGCTCGGACATGGACCTTCTCGTGGTCAGTTTCGGCACATGCGCAAGGATAACGCTTGAAGCGATCAGGATGGCGAGGGAGAAAGGTATCAAGGCCGGGCTTTTCAGACCCGTATCGCTCTGGCCATATCCCCTGGAACCGTTGCGGAACATGGCGGAAAAGGTCAGGAAGATACTTGTCGTGGAGATGAACTGCGGACAGATGCTTGACGACGTGAAAATCGCGGTAAAGAATACCTCGCGCATCTTCTTCTACGGAAGACCGGGCGGGGGGGTCCCCACGCCCGAGGAAATCCTCAAAGAAATAAAGAGGATATAGAACTGCATCCATGGAAAAAGAGTTGAGATACATTTACAGGAAACCCGAGAGCATGACCGACGATATTACAATCTACTGCCCGGGTTGCGGACACGGCATCATACAGAGGCTTGTGGCAGAGGTGATTGACGAACTCGGCATAAGGGGGAAGACAATAGGCATCGCTCCTGTCGGCTGTGCCGTTCTGGCATACGACTATTTCAATTTTGACGTCACGGAGGCGGCGCACGGAAGACCGCCTGCTGTCGCCACGGGGATAAAGCGCTCACTGCCGGACAGGATTGTCTTCACCTACCAGGGAGACGGCGACCTGGCGGCCATCGGGACTGCGGAGATTATCCATGCAGCGGCGAGAGGGGAAAACATCACGGTCGTTTTCGTCAACAACGGCATTTACGGGATGACGAAGGGACAGATGGCACCCACAACGCTGCCGGGGCAGAGGACAACCACGACGACAAAAGGCAGGGATATCGCCATACACGGGTTCCCGCTGAAGGTCTGCGAACTCCTTGCCACGATAGACGGAACCGCATATCTTGAAAGGACAAAGATAGACTCGGTCCAGGACGTCATGAAAACAAAACAGGCGATAAAGAAAGCCTTCACCTACCAGATGGAAAACAAAGGATTTTCCCTCGTCGAAATTCTTTCAAACTGTCCCACAAACTGGAAGATGTCGCCTTCGCAGTCATTTGAGTGGATACGTACGAAAATGGCCGCTTATTTCCCTGTGGGGGTATACAAGGACAGGGGAGCCGATAAATGATATTCCTGCCGTTTTCCATCATCCTCCTGCTGTTTCTCATACTGCTTCTGCCGATTTTCTTTTTCATCATCCAGATTGAAATAATCAGACTGGCCCTGGGCAAGATAGGGCTTTCCCCGGGCATGGCCCTTCTGATATTCTTCATGTCCCTTGCCGGCAGCCTTATCAACATCCCCGTATATGCAAGGGAGGCAACCATCTTCCCCGCCCATCACGCAATGCCTGCCCCGGGATTCTTTAATCCTTTCGGGATGACTGTTGAAAACACAAGGCAGATAATAGCCATAAACCTTGGCGGATGCATAATCCCCCTGCTCCTGTGCATATACCTTCTTCCGAGAACGCCCCTGCTTCCTGCCTTCTTTGCCACAATAATCACCACCGTCATATGTTTCCATATATCCCGCGTGGTCCCCGGGATGGGGATAGCAATCCCTTCCCTCATCCCCCCCATTGCAGCCGTTGCCCTCGCGTTCATCCTTTCGCCCGGCAACAAGATACCCGTGGCATACATCTCGGGAGTGCTCGGCGTGCTGATAGGAGCGGATATTATGAACCTGCCGCATCTTGGCGGGTACCCGGGAGTCATGAGTATCGGGGGCGCCGGAGTATATGACGGCATCTTTCTGGTCGGCATCATATCCGCGCTGCTGGCCTGACCCTTATGCGAGCACCTATGAAAAACTACGGGAATTCAATAAAGAACTGGCCTGACGACGAAAAACCGCGCGAGAAACTGCTGAAGTACGGAGAGCATACCCTCTCGGACACAGAACTCCTCGCCATACTTCTGCGAACCGGAATGAAGGGTGAAAGCGCCGTTGACATCGCAAGAAAGATACTGCAGAAATTCGGAACCTTCCGCAACATGAGCCACACGAGCATCAAGAAGTGGAAAGAGATAAAGGGGCTCGGTGATGCAAAACTCTGCCAGATAAAAGCAGCCCTGGAGATAGGGAGAAGATTCAGGGAAACTGAGATGAGGGAGGAAAAACCAAAGATATCAAAACCGGAGGATGTGGTCGGTTTCATAATGCCGCGTATGCGAGATCTGAAAAAAGAGGTATTCAAGGTATTCCTGCTTGACTCCAAGAACAGGATAATGGGAATAGAAGAGATTGAAGACGGCACCGTAAACCAGGCAAACCCGATTATAAGAGAGATATTCCAGAAAGGGGTGGAAAATTTTTCCGCCTCCGTCATCTGCGCCCACAACCATCCTTCCGGTGACCCGGAACCGAGCCGGGAGGACAGGGAATTCACCAGGACACTCGTGGAGGCAGGCGGTATTTTGAACATAAAGGTTCTTGACCATATAATAATAGGAGATAACCGGTATTACAGTTTCGCCGACCACGGCCTGATGGACGGGGCAGTCTGAAGAACGAAGCCAGGGGAAAAATTATGGAAAAGATACTTCTGACCGGCTGCTGCGGATTTATCGGCAGCAAGGTCGGGGAATTGCTTCTCCGGCAGAAATCCCGCGTGCTGGGGATAGACGAGATTAACGATTATTACGACATCCGCCTCAAGGAGTGGCGTCTCTCGCAACTCAGGCAACACGGGAATTTCACTTTCGTGAAACAGGATATCTCTTCCCCCGAGATACGCGATATAGTAAAGGATTTCTCGCCGGATGCGATAATAAACCTTGCGGCAAGGGCCGGCGTGCGCGCAAGCATCAAGGACCCTTTCATATATTTCAGGTCAAACCTCACGGGAACGCTCAACCTGCTTGAAATCTCAAAAGAGCAATCCATCAGGAAATTCATTCTTTCATCCACCTCCTCGGTTTACGCGGGAGAGGAGATGCCTTTTGACGAGGAACTTGCCGTGAACAAGCCGATTTCGCCATACGCGGCATCAAAGAAGTCGGCTGAATCCATATGCTACACGTACCATTACCTGTACGGCATTGACGTGACCGTTTTCCGGTATTTCACCGTTTACGGGCCTGCGGGCCGACCGGATATGAGCGTCTTCAAGTTCATCAAACTCATAGACGAGGGAAAGAAGATAACCGTCTTCGGCGACGGTTCGCAGAAGCGCGACTTCACCTATGT
>CAYOFY010000068.1:0-8393 GCA_964403465.1 uncultured bacterium | reverse complement strand
GAGGGTAGAGGGAAGAAGAGAATTGTTAGCGGGGGGTGGCGTCAGGAAGACCGCCGTCAACCGGGATGGTTGCGCCGGTGGTGGGCGTCTGCCTCGTCACGAAAAAGAGCACCGCGTTCGCGACATGCCGCGCGGTCACTCTCGCTTTAAGCAGGTTGCGGTTGCGGTAATACTCCTGCAGTTCTTTCATGTCCACTATCCCCCTGTGGCGCATCCTGTCCGGTCCTATCTTCTCCCAAAGCCCGGACTTGCGCTCGCCGTCAGAGAATACCGCGTCAGGGGCCACCATGTTGACCCGGATATTGAATTCAGCAAGTTCAAGACTGGCAATGCGCCCCAGTTGATGCGCGGCCGCCTTCGTCGCGCTGTATGCCCCGAAACTTGCACCCGGCGCAAAAACATTTTTCGTGGATACGATGACGATGTCTCCGCCTGTCCCCTGCAAACACAGAAGACGGCTCGCTTCGGAAAGCGTCAGTAATGTCCCTTCAACATTAACCTTTTCAAGTTTCCGGAACTCGTCAAGGTCCATCTCCATCAGTGTCCCGATCAACGGGATGCCTGCATTGACTATGACAATATCCACTCCGCCCCAGGCCCTGATGACCTCGTTAAACCCCCTTGCCACGGAATCCCTGTCCGTAACGTCCATTTCAATACCCATGATACGTCCTTTCGCCTCTTTTTCAAGTTCGCCGACCAGGGTATCAAGACTCTTTCTGGACAGGTCGGTAGCGGCGACATGACATCCTTTTTCCAGCAGGCCGCGGCAGATTCCGGAGCCGATTGCTCCACCGGCGCCGGTTACCAGGGCAATTTCATTCTGGAGGGGACCTTCCCTTCCTGTTTCTTCAACGTACAGGATTCCCAGGTTTTCAAGAAGTACTACCTGTGGTTTTGAGCCGTGTATCCTGGAAAATTTCCTGATTGCCGCGCCGGTCTTATCCCTGGTTTGTCCAACGGACTCTCCGGATTTGAGCAAATCCAGATATAGTGCCGGTTTCTTGCTCTTCTTCAGAAAAACAGGACACAATTTCAGGTTATTTCTTCTGTCAGAGTCTACAAATCTGCGGGCATCTCCGCCGGTCACAGTCCTGAGAATAACCCGTTCGCAGGGAATATCATCGCTGCCGGAAAGTTCAGCCAGAAGTCCCCTGATAAGCGGAATCGCTCTTGAAAGTATATCCTCTCTGTTTCCTGCTTTTCCCATCAGTTCTCCATTATCCTTGTTTTCAACGGATACTCATTTCCTCTTCTTCTTTCTCAGCGACTTGTATAACTCGTATGCCGCTTCGGGCTTCATGCTGCTGTGAACAACCTTCCTCACCGCCTTAATCATGGCAACAGGGTCTTCGCTCTGGAAGATATTCCTTCCCATATCCACGCCTGCGGCTCCCTCCTGGACAGCCCTGTACGCCATGGTCAGTGCATCCAACTCCGGTATCTTCTTTCCTCCGGCCATCACAACCGGGACAGGACATGATGCCGTAACCGTCTCAAAGCCCTCGGCTATGTAGTATGTTTTGACAAAGTGCGCGCCGAGTTCCGCGCATATTCGGCAGGCGAGCCGGAAATACTTTGCATCCCTCACCATCTCCTTGCCGACAGCGGTCACGGCGAGAACAGGGATTCCGTATCGCATTCCCATGTCCACCAGGCGTGTCATGTTGTGCACAGAGCGGGTTTCGTGTTCCCCTCCGATGAAGACCTGGATTGCGAGGGCAGAGACGTTCATGCGGACGGCGTCTTCAATGTCAACGGCTATCTCCTCGTTTGAAAGTTCCTTCAGGATGCTCGGGCCGCCGCTTGCCCGCATGACAATTGCCTTGCCGGAGGACGGCGGTATCGTCGTCCGGAGAATTCCGCGCGTCAGCATGAGCGCGTCGGTGTAGGGAATAAGCGGCACGATATTGAGGTCAATCCGCTCCAGCCCTGTCGTCGGACCCTGAAAATAACCGTGGTCTATTGCCAGCATTACCGTCCTGCCGGTCAGGGGATTGAATATGCGTGCCAGCCTGTTTTTCATCCCCCAGTCAAGCGAGTTTGAGCCCTTGAGAAAAAACCCCGGTGTTTTCATCCTGACGTTTTCATAAAATTTTTTCTCTTCCCTGTCTATATCTGCTTCAGGCATTGTCATCCTCCTTTATCCCGAATTCTGACATACTGAGCTTTCCAAGTGAGGGGTTCAGATTTTTTCTGTTTTTATCCTGTCAAAGTGCAAAATCGCATCTGCCACTGCAAGGGCACGCGATGTTTCCTTTACATCGTGAACCCTGAAGATTGAGGCGCCTTTTGAATATGCGAGCACCGCGGAGGCGACAGAACCTTCCAGGCGCTCTTCCGCAGGCAGGTCGCTCAGTAGTTTGCCTATGAAAGATTTTCTTGATGTGCCGATAAGCAGGGGCCTGCCTAATTCTGTGAACCGTTCAAGTTTATTCAGTAGTGCAAGATTGTCTTCCAACCTCTTGCCGAATCCGATTCCAGGGTCAATGACAATGTTCTCCGGACTGACTCCACTGTCTTCCATCTTTTTCAGTTTTTCATCCAGGAAATTATAGATTTCAGAGACCGCATCTTTATAAAAAGGCGCTTTCTGCATGTCCGCAGGCGTACCCAGCATGTGCATCAGAACGTATCCGCATCCTGAATTTTTCACCACATCAAAGAGTTTTGAGTCCATTGAGAATGCGGAGATATCGTTAATGACAGATGCGCCCGCTTCAAGGGCTTTCTCCGCCACTTTGTGTTTGCAGGTATCGCAGGAGACGGGAATGTCGGTTTCGTCAGAAAGAATTTTTATCAGTGGGACGACCCTTTCTATCTCCTCATCCATGGAAATCTTCTGGCTTCCGGGACGGGTTGACTCGCCGCCAATATCTATGATATCCGCCCCTTCTTCAACCATCTCCTTCGCACGTTCAGCCGCCTTCTCAAAATCAGGATACCTGGAACCGGAATAAAAGGAATCCGGCGTAATATTGAGTACCCCCATCAGCAAGAATCTTTCAATCTTTAATTCTCTTTCCCTCACTTGCCAGGAATTCATGATAATTTATCTGATATAGGGCAGGCCTGCCAGGTTTGCTTCCGCAACCCTCAAGACGTTGCCGCCGATAATCTTCCGGATATCCGAATCCGGATATCCTTTCTGAACCAGCCCCACAGTAAAGAGGGGCCAGTTTGTCCATTCAATTGTGGCGGCTGATTTTTCAAACTGCTTCAACGAGGCCCTGGAAACCTTGACTTCAGGCCAGAGGGATTCCCAGGCAGGTTTCATTTTCGGAAAAATGAATTGGGGGACTTTTTCTTTCTCCGTCAACTTCCTGCAGCCGTATGAACAGCGGTCTGTCCCTATTGCAACGTGGTCCGCACCGAACTTTTTTGCGGCATAGTCTATATGGTTCATAAGCGCATTTATCCCGCCATCCTGCCCGAGAAACCTGTCATAACAGCATATGCCGATATAGCCACCGCTGTCGGCAATGGATCTTATCACCTGGTCAGTTTTGCACCTGTAGTGCATGTTGAGGGAAGCGCAGGCAGAGTGGCTTGCGACAACTGGCCTGGAAGAGACTTCGGCCGCCTCACTGCTTGTCTTCCAGCCGGAATGCGCAATATCAACAATAACCCCGACCCTGTTCATTTCCCTGATTGCCATCCTGCCGAAGTCGCTCAGTCCGGCATTTGCCTTTTCGCCACAGCCATCGCCCAGCATATTCCTGCGGTTGTAGGTAAGATGCATCATTCTTATTCCCATCTGGAAGAAAAGATGTATGAAATCCAGTTCGTTCTCAGCCGCCTCCCACTTCTGGACAAGGGGAACCCCGTTCGCGGAAAGATAAAGACAGTGTTTGTTCTCTTTCTTGGCATTCCTCATATCCTGCGGAGATGCCGCCTTGAAAACGAATTCCTTTTTCAGGTCTGTTATGAGAGTATGCCTCGCAAGTCTCCTTATGATACGCAACGGGTTCTGGCTTTCCTCTCCGGCGTTCTGGAAAATGCATGTAACGCCCGAGGATTCCCATGTATTCAGGTAGTCTTTCCACGCCTCTCCGTCCGTGATGTTTATTATCTGCCCCATCTCTACCTGGAAATCTATCAGTTCCCGCACTGATGCTCCCTCTTTCATCTTCAGTTCGAGGGTATTCAGTATATCCAGGGCTCCTTTGCGGGACGGCCGTGCATAGATACCCAGACCGTAAGCGTCAACGACAACGGATTCGGCATGCAGTCCAAGGCCGTGTTCAAGTTGTTTTCTTGTAGGTTTGAGGGCAGCCATGCAGGCATCCCATGCCTGTCTGTTTATCCTGTGGTTCATGGTTGTTCTCCTGTCAATCGTTCTTTTTCTTCAGGAGGGCTTTCCTGTAATCCTCGGCCTCAAGGTTCTCCACGTCTTCAATCTCGCGCAGGTTCAGGCACTTCAGATTTCCGGCAACCTTACCGACGAATATCGTCTTTGCGGCCTCCTCAACAAGCCAGCTCTTCACAAAGGCCTCCTTCAAGGTCTCGCCCGCGCAGACCACTCCATGGTTTTTCAGGAGAACCGTATTGTACCTCCTTATCTTCTCCACCACCGCTTTCCTTATCTTCTCTCCCGCGGGCACCACGTAATCAACCATGGGAATTTCCCTGCCGAGCAGCGCCACGTAGTCCGGGAAAACCGGCTTGAACCTTACCCCCGCTGATATCAGCCCGACGGTTATCGGAGGATGGGTATGTATCACTGCCCTTACCTCTTTCCTTTCCAGATAGATGCCAAGGTGCATTGACGTCTCACACGTGGGCCTCAGGTCCCCGTAAACCTTCCCTGTATTAAGGTTCACTTTCACCCAGTCCTTCTCCTCTATCTCATCCAGGAAAAAGCCGCTCGGAGAAAGGAAAACATATTCTCTGTCCCTTGCGCTTATGTTTCCCCCGGGACCTGCGACAAGCCCCTTTTCCACAAGTTTCTTTCCGTATTGGCTCAACTGTTCTCTTGTCTTCTTTTCCATTGGCTGCTCTCCTGCCTTTTTTTACCCATAATAAGATAACATTTTGTAGCGATAGCATTCATGCCGCGACAGTTTTAAAACCGTGCAATAAATTGCACCGCTACATTTGTGCAACAGATCGCACGCTATTTGAGGCGGAGATATCATTTCGTTGTCAGTTTAAGGAATTTTCTTTTGCCGACCTTCAACACCTGCCCGTCCTTGACGGTTATGCGGGCTGAAGGGTCGCCTATCGTCTGACTGTCCAGTTTTACAGCTTTCTGTATAACCATCCTTCTTGCCTCCGACCTTGAAGAAAGAAGGTGCGACTCAACAATGATGTCAATCACTGAGGCGGTTCCGGCGGAATCCAGAAGATTTCCTCCCACGGAGAATTCAGGCAGATCCGCGGGCGCCTGTTTTTCCCTGAATATCCTTTCAAATTCTCTTTCTGACTCAAGAGCGGCATCATCTCCAAAATAACCTTTCACTATCTCCCTGGCAAGCATGCCTTTTGCCTGCCTGGGATTATTTTTCACGGCCTCTTTGAATTCCTTTTCCGCAACTCCGGTCAGCAGGCGGAAGTACTCCTCCATGGCGCCGTCCGGGATTGACATCACCTTCCCGAACATCTCGGCCGCCGGGATCTCTATGGGGATATGGTTATCGTATGTCTTGCTCATCTTCCTGCTGCCGTCCGTGCCAACCAGGATCGGCATCGTTATCACGGCCTGCTTGTCCTGCCCGAACGCTTCCTGTATCGTCCTGCCGGCAAGCAGGTTAAACTTCTGCTCGGTGGCGCCTATCTCCACGTCCGCGTTCAGGGCATACGAATCGTACCCCTGCAGAAGGGGGTACAGAAACTCCTGGAGGCATATCGGCCTGCCAGCCCTGTATCTCCGTGAAAAATCCTCCCTTTCCAGGATCTGCGCGATGGTAAAAACAGAGGTCAGTCTTATGATCTCCTCAAGGCTGAGTCTTGACAGCCACCCTGAGTTATAAACAAATTCCGTCTTTGAAAGGTCAAGAATCCTTCCCACCTGTTCCCTGTACCTTGAAAGGTTGGATTGTATCTGTTCCACCGAGAGTATGGGCCTGGTTTCGTTCCTGCCGGTGGGGTCCCCTATCCTTGCGGTAAAATCGCCTATGAGAAACAGTATCCTGTGCCCGAGGTCCTGGAAATCCCTGAGTTTCTTTATGGGAACGGTGTGCCCGAGATGTATCTCGGGCGCGGTGGGGTCAATGCCGTATTTAACCTTGAGCGGGATGTTTCTTGAAAGCGACTTTTCTATCTTTTCCTTTAACTCCTGCTCTTCTATTATCTCCGCGGTGTTTCTCCTGATGACGCTTAACTGCTTCTCCGTCTCGTTCATGGTAAGTCCAATTTTACTTGCTCGAAAAGCATAAGTCAAGATTTTTTGACTTTTTGTTTCATTTAGAATACTTTATTATAGTTTGCAGTAAATAACTCCTCAACGTTTGTCATTGCGAGACCCGATTTACCGGGGCGTGGCAATCTCAGAGATTGCTTCGTCATAAAAGACATTCCTCGCGATGACAAAAATGCGTCGGTTCAACAGAAAGGAGTCCGTTATGTTAAGATTTTTTTTCACACCCGAAAGCATCGCCCTGGTCGGCGCGTCAAGAAGTCCCGAGAAACTGGGCTACAAGATTTTGAAAAACCTGATGGACGGCGGGTACAAGGGCAAGCTCTATCCCGTCAACCCGACCGCCGAAGAAAACATCCTCGGACTGAAGACCTACAAGAACGTATCCGGGATACCGGAAAACCCCGAACTTGTCATAGTGGTCATACCCTCAAAGTACGTGCCCCAGATTGCGGAAGAATGCGGTAAGAAAGGCGTCAAGGGGCTGATCGTGATAAGCGCCGGTTTCAAGGAGGCAGGCGAAGAAGGCAGGAAAACGGAAGAATCCCTCCAGGAGATAGTAAGAAAACACGGGATGCGGATGATAGGGCCCAACTGCCTGGGAGTGATTGATGTGGTGAATAACCTTAATGCGTCCTTCGCATTTGAGCCTCCGCCGAAAGGCAAGATATCCTTCATAACCCAGTCCGGTGCACTTGGCACCGCTGTCCTTGACTGGGCGGCCAAGGAAAACATCGGGCTTTCCAAATTCGTCAGTTTCGGCAACATGGCCGACGTTTCGGAAACAGACCTTGTTGAAGAATTCGGAGACGACCCGGAAACAAACGTCATCCTTCTCTATCTGGAAGGACTGACGGACGGGAAAAAATTCATTGAAAAGGCAAGGGAGGTCTCTGCCAGAAAACCAATAATAATGGTGAAGTCAGGCAAGACCTCTGCCGGGAGCAAGGCGGTTTCATCGCATACCGGCAGCCTTGCCGGTTCCGACAACGCTTACAGCGCGGCACTGCAGCAGGCCGGAGTCATACGGGCCAATTCAGTGCAGGAACTTTTTGATTATGCTGTTGCGTTCGCATGCCAGCCGGCGCCGAAAGGCGAAGCAACGGCCATCGTGACCAACGCCGGAGGCCCGGCGGTCATGGCCGTGGACGCGATAGAATCCCAGGGGCTTGCGCCGGCGGTCCTGTCCGACAAAACAAGGGAATCTCTGAGAGGGTTCCTCTCTCCAGCCGCAAACGTGAACAACCCCGTGGACGTACTCGGCGATGCGCTGGCTGACAAGTACGGAAAGGCCCTTGATATAGTCCTCTCGGAAAAAAGCGTTGATGGCGTCATTTCAATATTAACCCCGCAGGTCATAACCCAGATCCCGGAAACTGCGGAAGTAATCGTACAAAAATCGGGGATGCACAAGAAGCCTGTCCTGGGATGTTTCATGGGAGGCAAGAGAATCAACGAGGGCGTTGACATCCTGATGAAAAACGGCATACCCAATTATCCCTTCCCCGAAAGGGCGGTTACCGCATTGAAGGGCATGCTCGGTTACAGGAGATGGGTTGATAAGAACAAGGGAAGGGTAATAAATTTTGACGCTGACAGGAAAACGGTCGCGGGCATAATAGACCGGATAAGAAAATCCGGCAGGACAACCGCCGGCGACATAGAGGGCAGGGAGATTCTCTCTTCCTACGGCATAAGAACCGTGGAGTCCTTTCTCGCAAGGGATGCGGCGGAATGCGTCAGGTATTTCAAAAAGACCGGCGGCGCTGTCGTCATGAAACTGGTCTCTCCCGACATTCTGCACAAGACCGAGGCAGGCGGGGTAAAAGTTGGGCTTTCTTCCGCCGGAGAGATTGAAAAAGGCTTTAAGGACATAGTGGAATCGGCCAAAAAATATAAGAAGGATGCGGCGATTGAAGGAGTCCAGATCCAGCCGCTCATATCCGGCGGGACGGAGGTTATCGTCGGAGTGAACAGGGACCCGCAGTTCGGCCACCTGCTCATGTTCGGTTTGGGCGGCATCTATGTTGAACTG
>CAYOFY010000067.1:0-8513 GCA_964403465.1 uncultured bacterium | reverse complement strand
ATTAGAAAAATTCCATTCGCCCTTACGTTGAATTAACGATTTACTTAATACTCGGTTATATTTGACTAATATGCTTTTTTATTATATCGTAATAACGATTACATGCAAACATAACGACAAATTATCTCACATAGGCAGGAAAAAATCAAGGAGAAATTGATGCAGATAGAAATGTTAATATTTCATTGCGACAACAGTGTTGACCGTGGACAGGAGCTGAGAACCAGACGTCCGAGTTACACCTGCAATCTTGATTCCCTGTACATACCCGATAGAATTCCGGAATTTTACAGGAACGACGGAATACACGAGTTAATCGGCTTGCCTCATGAGGATTTTTCACTGGAGGCAAACCTTTCTTCGCTGCCGGATTGTAAAACAATCGCACTTGGCGGTTATAAAGCATTCATAATAGACCATGAGGCCCTGCATCCAGAATTTTCCGGTTTTTGGGAAAATAACAGTCTCGGGGCCGCAATTTCCAAAGCAATATTAAACGGGGCTGTCCTGTGGATAGGTTTTCAGAGTTCGGGATACATACCGGCCTGGATGAAGAAGATATTGCCCGCCGGAAAATCGTGGAAAGTCAGATTCCGGGGCGAAGCGGATTCAATCGTCCTTTCTGCCAAAAAACGCGTTTCCCATCCGCTTATGGCAGGTTTTAACGCAGATGAGCCGTCAAACTGGTTCTGCGGAGATACATGGAGGGCATTGCGTTGCCTGGCCTCAACCGAACCTTTCGACTTGCGTCCGCAAAAAAGCGAATACGGCTCCATATCCTGGTTGGCCCTGCCTGAGGAAGGCTGGCAGATAATAGCCGCACGTAACGTCCATCCCGACTGTACGGCACTGGCAGAGGCATCAGCCGGAAAAGGCAAAATCGTGCTTGACCAGACACTCGCCCTGCACGGGGCAAACATAGATTCTATAAACGCCCGTCGTTTTGCAGACAGCATGAGAAGATACCTGTGCAATCTTAGCACAGACACCCCTGTAAAATTCTGGGATTTTCTTGGCGGCGGTTTTATTGCCCTGAAGTCGGAATTCATGCCGGAACACGCTCCAGCGCAAATAAAAGAATACCACGGCATACCCTTCAAGTGTTACGGCGATGAGAATATGTTGTGTTACGGGGAAGGTACTGCGAAACTCCATATCGGTTGCGAGGCGGAACGACTTTTCCTGCTTGGCGGAACACTTTCCTTCCCAGGTGCAACGGGTTCATGGTTCATTGATGCCCTTGATTTCAGCCAGGACTTTTTCATAGGCGACTACGGAGGACAAATCCGCATTCTTTATAAGGATGGGAGAGAAGATACCGTGCCTCTTATCTTCGGTTCGACGTTCTTCTGGCAGGAGAGGTTTTTCCGTAACAACGTTGGGTGGCAGGCTCCGTTTGACAGAAGCGTTAGCAGAAAACTTCTTTCTGATGCGTTGAAACTCTCGAGAGCCGAGGGGTCTGGCTCAAAAGCGTGGATTCTGGATGTTTCCCTCCGCCGAACTCCGATAGATTGTATCATTGTCGAACAACCGTTCGGAAAAACAGGGGTGCCGGTTTTTGCATCAGCAACTGCTATGCTTCCCGGGTGGGGAAAAAAAGTTAAATGTTCAGGCAAAACCATAGTTGCGGGTACGGATATCAAGTCAGAAACAGAAAAAAATGTTGCTCTTTTGCAGAAAACTCTCTATACCTTCAAGAAGGATTACGATACCGCGGAAATAAGTTCCCCTCCAAATTCCCAATGGGCGGATATCAGGTTTTACGGTGGGCGGCAGGCGGATGTTCTTTCCTGCATATATTCACACAATATGGCTGATATCAAAAGACGCATTCATCCAGTACATGGCACGGTCAATCTGGACAGCGGGCCTCGATTCGGCAGATACAGGGAGGGCAACGGTACGTTTATGGATATATCTCTGCCAGGAAAATGGGAACCCAACGGCTGGAGCAGGGACAACGGCAGGGCTGGCATTGAAAGGGTATCTTTGGGACTGCACAAAGGCTGCGGCATGGAAATAGAACTCTTTGATAAGCATTTATACTGTGGTTCTCCGCCGCATATGGAACGTACGTTGTCCGATATGCGCCAGACGCATTTATGGCAGCGGAAGTCCTTAAAAGGGAAATTGATACGCGTTGCCCCTGAAAACGACGGGCACGGTCTAATCATGCTTTACAGAGCCGCATATATGCGCCATTATCCCGGAGATATCGACAAATTCTGGAAGGCAGGAGTCGACTATGCGGAATGGATTTGCTTTGCCGCGGAAAATCCGCTGGAAAACAATCAGCCCCTCGATACGCTTTACACGGTAAGTGAATGTTCCGGGTTCGGGGGATGGGAAATTCATTCTCACGCGCTTTGCCGCGCCGCCCTGTCTGCTATGGTTCATCTCGCTGTTTTGAAGGGAGAAAAAAAGCTTGCAGAAAGATGGTCGGAATTTTCAGACAGGCTTTCAAGGTCGATGTTCAAGAGCCTTACCACAGGGACTCCTGAAAGATGGTATTCTTCTCCCATATCCAACTGGCAGTCCGGCGCGGAAGCGCTGACCCCCCTGCTTGCAATGCCGGACTGGTTCAGTTACGACCATTCTATGGCCCGTAAAGAAGAACAGGCAATAAACAGGCAGACATTCGACGGCTTAACGTCCTGCGGCAAATGGTGGCTGCGCCAGCGTATGATAGGCTATGACCTTGCCCTGGTGACTCAGGCCGCCATACTGCTTGATGACCCGAAATCCGGCAAACTGATAGATGCTTTGTGCAGAGCAGTTTATTCGGCAAAGGGTCCGGGACCATGGATTGTGGCCGAAGGGTCAGTATTTCATCAGGACGAAAAGATGTGGTACAGATGCGGCACGGGAGGAAACCTTGTCCATCTTGCAGAGACTCTAAAGGTAGTTCGCCTGCTCGCCGGTGTTGACGATTTGACTCCGGGAGTGCTCAAACTGATGCCGCGGTTACCGGATAGTTTTACCGGTATTGATGTAAAAAAATACCCTGTCTCGGCATTATGCGTTTCCGGCAGAGAGGATGCAACCCTGGACTATAAATTGCGCAGGAGCGGGACAAAAACGCGGATGGAGATAAAGACAAGCCGGCCTGTTCAGATTATGGTCAGACTCGGAGCATTTATAAGAGAGCCCCTGCCCGGAAAAGTTCTGATTAACGGATATCCCGCAAAAAATCTGTCAAAAACTGCGGATAAAAAGAACGTTTGGGTGGATGCCGGAAAGAATGTAAAAAAATTGCTCGTGGAAACCTTCTAGGGCAATCTATTTCAGTTAGCAAAAGGTTGTTTAAAAACATAAGTCTTTATAGTAGAGTTTTTGACTTTTAACATAAGAGATTATAATGGTCAACCGAGAAAACTTGTTAATTGCTCTGTTAGGAGGGCGGACGGAAAATCCCGTATGGGCGGAGATGAATATATCCGAAGGGTTGAAGAGACACTTTGCCGGCGAGATTCCTTCAGGATTGACGTTTGAGGAGCATTTCGGTATAAGCAATTATGTCTGCGGGGCAATCTGCCCGCCGGGCATAGTGGAGTTGGGCACTACCGCCGGCGGTAAAACTACGGTTAAGAAAGGGCGCTTGTTTACGCGGGCAGACTTGAAACGCATTGCAGAAAACTTTCCTAACCCTAATACCAAAGCCCTTTATGATGCACTTAATGGAAAACTGAGGAATGCGCCAAAGAATCTTGCAAAATGCGTAATTACAGACCTATGCGCAGGTTCGGCGTTGGTATCCATGGGAGTGGATGGATTTTCTTATGCTCTTACTGATGACCGCGAATTCGTGAAGGAAGTTTTCCTGCGCTACGCTGAATGGTCCGCAAAAGTGCACAAAAATCTGTGCGTCATGGGATTTGATTTTATCTGGTCAGGGGGTGATATTGCATTCGGTTCAGCGCCATTTTTCTCTCCGGAGGTTTTCAGGGAAGTTATCTTGCCAGCAATGCGAATCGGGGCCAGTACCATATCCCTGCCATGGGTATATCACAGCGACGGAAATCTTTCTCCGATTCTCAAGGAATTGTTATCTCTCGGTATGAATGCACTGCACCCTTTTGAACCCGGGGCAATGGACATACGTGCCGTTAAGAAGCGATACGGGAATAAATTATGTGTTATAGGCAACGTCAGCGTTGACCTGCTTGCGCGCGGCACGCCCGAAGAGATCGAACTGGAAACGGCGGGATTAATCCGCGACCTGCATCCTTGTGGAGGATACATTGTTTCCAGCAGCAATACTATTACCGACTTTGTTGAACCGTGTAATTTTCGAGCGATGAGCAACTGTGTAAAAAGTTTCTGACATAAATACAGATCTTTTAGAAAAAGGTATAGATGTTCCCGGTGATGTATTGTTAGCAGGCTTTGACAATATAGTCATGATAAGGCACATGAATCTTTCAATAACAATCAAGCAGCCGAAGCGGGCGATGGCGAAGCAGGTTATGAAACCTATTATTAAGAAAATTGCCGGCCCTGGGAAATCTGTACTCAAATACTTTTGAACCCAAAACTTTTTATCAGGAAATCTTTCGGTCCGGCAAGAAGAGGATGAGAAAAGAGGGAGGTTTTGTGTCATTCCTGCATATGGCAGCCAGAGATTGGATTCTGAATCAAGTTCAGATGAATAATTATAAAAATCAGGGGTAACAAATGGCAAAGGGAAAAATAATAAGAGAAGTTTTCGGAAAAACAGCGGGTGTCCTGAGATTGATTCCTGTTTTTGTACCGAGACGCTTCTCCAAGGCGGGAAGACGTCTTCGACTGCATCCTGATGATTACTATGCGATGGGTATTAAACGCGGCTCAATCAAGGAACGCTGGTTTTCATCGGTAATTCCTGCTATGAACGGTGAACTGGCGCCGCCTGATGAAGGTATGAGTTATGTCGCGGTAAATGATAGTATAAAAGACAAAATTCTTTTTAAGGATTTTGTCGAAGAACTGGGATCCGATCTGATTGGTGATGAGCTGATGAAAAGATATGGTACCTGGCCCATGTATTCGAAATTTTTCGATTATGAGGAGCCTCTGTTCCATCATCTTCATCTTGATTTCAAAGCAGCGGCACGTATAGGTAAGTTGGGTAAGCCGGAAGCATATTATTATCCTCCCCAGATGAACAATTACACGGGAAATTTTCCGCTAACGTATTTTGGATTCGACCCACAAGTGACAAAGGAGGAAGTGAAAGAATGTCTTCTGGACTACGAGAAGAGGGATAACCGTATTACCGAACTCTCCCGCGCATACAGGATTATTCTTGGTACTGGGTGGTATACGCCTCCTGGAGTTGTTCATGCGCCCGGCTCTTGCCTGACTTATGAACCTCAATGGAACAGCGATGTCAACTCCGTTTATGAAAATATTACTGCGGGAGAAATATATCCCATTGAGTTTCTCGTGGAAAATTGTCCGGAGGAGAAGAAACTTGACATTGATTATGTAATCAGTCTTTTGGACTGGGAAAAAAATATTGACCCGAATTATAGAAAACACTACTTCAGGGTTCCCCTTGTATGCAGTAAGGATGATAGATATGAGGAGAAATGGATTACATATGCCAATAATTACGTTGGGGCAAAAGAACTGACTGTTATGCCGGGACAGGAAGTTGTTATCGTGGATAAAGCGGCTTATGGATGTATTATAATCCAGGGCCATGGAAAATTCGGCACATATGAAGCTGAGGCGATTTCAATGTTGCGTTTCGGACAGATGAGTGGTGATGAGTATTTTGTAAGCCATAAGGCTGCGCTAAGCGGTGTAACTGTTATAAACAGGAGTAAATGGGAACCGATGGTGATGTTGAAACATTTTGGGCCGAACAATCCTGACATGCCAAAAGATGTGCCGGAAATAAATATCCAGGAAGGATGAACTTTGAGTGCGCCGGGCAAAGCTTATAAAAACCAGCTTGTAACCCTAAAAGGAGGTAAAATAAAATGGCTGTTTTAAAAAAACAGAATTTTGAGATTAAAGATGAAAAGATCAAAGCGGCTTTTCAAGAATTGAAAAAGTCCAGTCCGGGAAGATTTAAGCGCCGGCTAAATATTTCATGGAGTAACTGGGGATTTGGGTTGGAGCCTTTTTCAATATCTATAGAGAGGTTAAATAAGGCTGGGATTGAATATGTGGAGTTGCATGGCAACCATTATGGTCATGATCTTGGATACAGGGCAGATAAAACTCTAAAAATACTGAGGGATTACGGTATGAAAACCGCAGGTATATGCGGAATGTTTTCTGCTGACAATGACCTTTCCAGCAACAGAGCAGTGCATAGGCAGAATGCGGTTGATTATTTGAAAAGGGAAATAGAATTCACAGCAGAGATGGGAGGAAGCTATATTTTAGTTGTGCCTGGAGCTGTTGGAAGACCTCAGGCTTACGACAGAACCGAGTTTGAGCGTAGCGTTGAAACACTTCTACTAGTAGCTGATATATTTCTGGATCACGGGATAAAAGCGGCAATAGAACCTATTCGCGCTGCTGAAGTAAGTTTCATCCATACTATCGCTGATGCAAAGGAGTATATAAAAGCCGTAAACCATCCCGGTGTAAGGCATATAAATGGAGATGTTTATCATATGCAGGATGGCGAATCGCATATAGGCGAAGCTATAATAGAAGCGGGTGAACAACTTGTTAACCTGCACATTTCCGACAGCAACAGACGCTCGCTGGGTGATGGCTCCTTGAACCTTGATGCTATTATTATGGCTCTTTACATTATCGGATTCAATGCTGAAGGCATGTTTGTTACGCCTGAACCCCTCGGACCGGGCGGGGATCCTTATTATGCAGTAAATAGCAGGCAGGACAAAACTATGTTAGATAGACTTGTAATGCAGACAATAGGGTATTTCCGTGAGCGAGAAGAACTTCTTATATCGTAGGTTTATAACAGGAACTTTTGCAAAGCATTTGAATAGATTCAATATAGATACACCGGATTGTTTTTTGTCTGATACAAGAGTCAGTGCGTGTTATTAACTTCACACTGGCTTGATAAGCACCTTGATATTCATTATTTGCGTTGGCGAAGCAGGAGACTGTATCAAACTGGGTTTTATAATATTTGGGGTACCCGTCTTCACAGATTTATTCTTCTTAGTTTTAGCGTACGAAGAAAACCACGGGTTATTCCCATGGGGTCTCATTTCTTATAGGAGGATCAGAACATGAAAGAAAATAATTCAAGAGAGATGTATGCAAACGTCGTTGTATGCGGAGGGGGACCGGCCGGCATCGCTGCGGCTATATCATCGGCCAGGACAGGAGCAAAGACGCTGTTGATAGAAAAGCACGGTTCTCTCGGCGGCATCCCTGTCTCAGGGATTCTCTCTGTCATCGGCCCACTCGATGACGGCGACCGCCTGCTGGACTGGGAGAGGGACAAAAGGATAGAAAATCGTATATCTCTTTCCAAAGAAATGATGGTAGGCAATCAGATTATCGGAGGGATAACGCGTGAAATCGTCGATACTCTGTCTCGAGAGGGGGCCGCTATAGATTATGGGTACGGTTTTATACCTGTGAATCCCGAGGTGTTGAAGAGGATTGCCGAGGAAAAGGCGCAGGCCGAGGGCGTGGAAATCCTTTATGAAACTCTGCTGACAGGTGCGGTTGTTGAGGAAGGAAGGATAAAAGAGGTATTGACGGCAGGCAAATCCGGCAGTACGAAAATCGGGGGAGATGTCTTTATCGATGCCACCGGGGACGGAGATTTATCCTTCCTTGCGGGAGCTCCTTATGAAAAGGGAAGGGAGACCGACGGCAGGATGCAGGGCGTTACTCTTGTCTTCCGGCTGGGCGGGGTAAAGATGAAAGGCCGCTTTTTTACCGACTGTAAACAGATTGAAGAAAACAACGGGCTTTTCGAGGAATATTATAGAAAGGGCAAGACGAAGTCTTTGTATAAGGTCGGGTGCATAAACGTTATCCCCGGAATGAAAGACGTTGTGTCAGTGAATACCCAACATACGCACTTCATTGACGGCGCTGTAACCGAGGATGTGACCCGTGCGTTGATTGCGGGAAGGAGAGAAATTGAGGAGATAACGGGACTTTTCAGAAGACATCTAAAAGGGTTCGAAGATGCCTTTCTCCTGGATACCGCTTCAATGTTGGGAGTCAGGGAGACAAGGCGAATTAGAGGCCGATACGTTCTGACCTCAGAGGATGTTCTGCAGGCGAGGGATTTTCAGGACGGAATAGGAAGGAACGCCTACGATCTTGACATACATCTGCCAGACGAGTCGACATCCGCGAATTGGGACAGTAATCGCACTCTATCGGAAGGCTTATCTTTGAAACCCGGAACCTCCTACGGAATCCCGTATCGGTGCCTGATTCCCGAAGGGATGGAAAACCTGCTGGTCGCGGGCAGGTGCATCTCGGCGACCCACAGGGCGCAAAGCTCTGTAAGAATCATACCGTGCTGCATGGTCACAGGGCAGGCCGCCGGGATAGCAGGCGCGCTATCTTCG
>CAYOFY010000066.1:2515-8678 GCA_964403465.1 uncultured bacterium | reverse complement strand
ATTAGATGCGAAACAGTCAAGAGGGAAAACGACTGGTCTATGGAAATATCGGTGCCTCTTTCAGAGATAGAGACAAAGTATCCATCAGAAAAGAGCCTATGGAACGTCCGTTTCACCAGGATAAAAGAAAGCGGTACGAAAGAAACAAGTTTCTGGGCGATGGACACAACCGGCTATCACAGTGAAAAGGGTCTCGGCAAGATTGTCATTACCCCTTGATCGTCAACAATGAAAAGCGCAACATTTTTCCTCATCCTGTTCGCCTCTTTTTCTTGCCTGTGCGCAGAACAGCGGGCAGCCATTGATTTTGAATACCCTTCCATGAAGGGAGATTTTTATGTAACGGGAAAGATATCCTTCCCTCCCGGAGTTATCCCTTCAGAATCACATATTGCCGTGAGAGATGCCGACAGAGGCGAAGAAATCCCTACCAGGATAGACAGGGTTGAGGAATGGCCTGACGGTTCTCTCCTTGAAGTTACAATACTCTTCCCGGCAAATGCGTCGCGGCAGAAGAAGTATGTCCTTTCATATGGAAACGATATCGTAAGGAAAAGGATATTCACGCAAACCGCGGTTTTGCCCGTTGTAAACTCCACCATGGGAGGAACACCGAAAACGACAGAATCGCTTGACATGAACGTTGGAGAGATGCTTGTAAAGGTTGACAGGAGTCCGGGGATAAGATACTACTGGCATGTTCTGCCTATCGGCATTCTGATATTGTTAACCGCATACAGGGCATTAAGAAACTCCAGGGCAACATGAGACACAAAATCACCCTGACCAGAAGGATTGTGCAGATTCTATCCATTGCACTTATTGTGTACGGCGGATTCATCTTCAGGATTCGCGTGCATACAACCCAGAAATCCTTTTTCCCTGAATTGAAAGCCCCGCAGGGTTACATGTCAACAACGAAGTTCAAGCAGGGCTCAATACTGTGGCCTTCGGGAGATAACCCGGTCATTGAGAACTATCCGCCCTCGCTCATCTGCCGATTCAATCCCAGAGGCGGCCTGTTCAAGGCATGTATTGTGCATTTCATATCGGAAAATCTCACGTGGGAAACTTCTGTCAAGTATCTCCTGCCGCATCTCACACTTTTCATACTGCTGTGTTTCCTTTTCGGACGGATGTGGTGCGGATGGATATGCCCGATAGGAAGTGTCGGGGATTTCCTGACAATGCTCCGGAAAAAGATGAACATGCCGGCAAGAAGGTTTCCTGCAGGGTTCCGTTCGGGACTGAGGTTCTCTTCCTACGGCATCATCGGAATCAGTTTCTTTATCTCGGGACTCATAGGCATACCAAACTTTACAAGGTTCCAGTGCTACTGGTTTCTCCCCTACTGCCAGATATGCCCGGCGCGCCTCATATGTCCGCTCTTCGGATTGATAAAACCCGGATGGAAGGATTTTGAGACCCGGGTAACATCAATGTTTACAATCCTGGCATGGATTGTGATGGGGATATTCATCGCAGCCTTTTACTGGGGAAGAAGGATATGGTGTCATCTCTGCCCTGTGGGACTCATGAACTCGTGGTTCAACAGGGGTGCCGGTATTGAACTGCGCAAGAATTCCGTCAAATGCAACAAGTGCGGCCTTTGCACGGAAGCGTGCCCCATGGGCCTGACCGAGATGTACGAAAAGGATACCGACGGTGTCTATAATCAGAGCGGCTGCATAATGTGTCTGAGGTGCGTTGAGATATGTCCTCGAGACAGGTGTCTCTCGGCAAACTTTTTCGGCAGGAAAATAGCGGAATCGAAACTGAAATGACCATGGAGAACAAGAAATTCATAAGCAAGGAGTACCTGGCTTCGCTCAAGTATTTTTCGGAGAAAAGACGCGAGGTACCCGCTGATTACGGAAGTGAAATGGAGAAATACAGGCAGGCGTCGGGACTTGAAAGCATGAAATTCTTCCACGATACGCTCGCCGGCGAATTGAAATCCCCCGGCGAAAACAGGAATCTTCCCGTTGTCGGATACCTCTGCAATCCCATACCGGAAGAACTGATCATTGCGTGCGGTGCCCTGCCGGTCAGGTTGTGCAGCGCCGACAGCCGCTGCGCCGAGGCAGGTGAAGAGGCAGTGCCCGGAGATATATGCCCCATGGTAAAATCAACCTGCGGAGATTTTTACAACCACATCAATGACAATATAGACCTCCTGGTAGTACCTGCAACATGCGATGGCAAGGTCAAACTGGCAGAGATCCTGAGCCCGGCGGTGAAGGAGATATACCTCCTTGACATGCCGCGCAACACCGATTACATGAAGAACATTGAGGTATGGACAGATGCATACACGAGATTTTACGAATACCTCAGGGACAAATTCAGGGCAAGACCCACGAGAAACAACCTCATGGACGCCTGCCGGATAACCAATGAAAGAACGCGCATATTCAGAAAAATCTATGAATACCGGGCAAGACATCCCCTGGCATTGAACTCCTTTGATTATTTCATTCTGTCGCAGTCATCATTTCTGCTTCCTCCCGAAGAATGGACTGAAAAAGCCGGGGCCGTTTACAAAGAGTGTTCCTCGCGCGGAAAAATCATGCCCGGGGATGCAAAGAAGATACTGCTTGCCGGCTCACCGATACTCTTCCCCAACTTCAAGATTCTGGATATACTTGAAGAGACAGGCTGCCATGCAGCCGCAGATGTCATGTGTTCAGCGTACGGACATCTCTATGACCCGGTTGAGATAGACGAGGAGACCGAATATGGCATTCTGCGGGCGCTGACGCTCAAGTACATAGCTCCGAGCATATGCCCGTGTTTTGTGGGGATTAACAAACTCATAAACACCATCCTTGATGCCGTGCAGAAATACGGACTGAACGGTGTCATATACTGCAACCTGCGCCTGTGCCAGGTCTTTGAGATACAGACAACAATACTGAGAAACATACTCAAGGAGAAAGGGATTCCTCTTCTGGTTCTGAAGACTGATTTCAGCAAAGAAGATACCGGGCAGTTGAAGACACGGATAGAAGCGTTCATGGAGATGCTGGTATAATATCTGCCAGTAGCATGTGGCAAATGGTAGAAAATTGAATTTGGATTTTAAGACATGAGGATATGCGCAGGAATAGATATCGGGTCGGTAACCACCAAGTGTGTTATCGTAAAAGGTTCGGAGATAGCGGGTAAATCCCTGGTAAAAACGGGTATTGATACCGAGAAATGCGCACGGTCTGTGCTTGAGAAAGCCCTTGAAGAAGCAGGCATGAATATGTCGGGGATAGGCCAGATAATATCCACGGGATACGGAAGACGCGCCTTCAAGAAATCGGACAGGGTTATGACCGAAATCTCGGCCGCTGCAGCAGGAGGATACCACCTCACGGGACGCAGGGAATGCCTTATCATTGACGTTGGAGGACAGGACACGAAGGTCATTGAGGTGGATGCCGCGGGAAATGTGCTTGATTTCCTCATGAACGACAAGTGCGCGGCCGGCACCGGCAGGTTCCTTGAGATAATGGCCACTGTCATGGAAACGGACATTCAGGGACTCTCTTCACTTGCCATGGCATCAAGAACACCTGTCAGGATAAACTCCACGTGCAGCGTCTTTGCAGAGAGTGAGGTAGTGTCACTTATCGCTTCATCGGCAGCAAAAGAAGATATCGCGGCAGGGCTTTTCAACTCAATTGCATCAAGGGTCGCCATAATGATACGTCATTTCAGCCAGAACAGGCCCCTTCTTTTCTGCGGGGGTGGTGCAAAGAGCATGGCCCTCAAAGAGGCGATAGAGAAAACGGCGGAGCGCCAAATAACGGTTCTTCCTGAGCCCCAGTTCGTGGTCGCCTTAGGGGCAGCCATTGCCGGATGCTGAAACAAGAAATGGGAAATACAGATATTTCCGCGGAGGAAAGAGCCGAACATTTTCTCAGGGAGGAAACGCAGTTCCACCTCGGTTTCCTGCAGACAGAACAGCCCCACCCCGGAACTTCCGGCCTGGACAAAGTGTCCCGGAAAGACATCTCCGCAGGGATAAGGATGCTGCTTGGCGTTGACAGGGATATACCGCCGAAAGCCGCAAAAGTGGTTGACTCTCCCGGCTTTGAGAGACTCGTCTCCTGCATGGAAAAGGCGCTCTCTTCCGGAGGCAGGGTAGTGTTTTCCGGGTGCGGAGCCACGGGACGCCTCAGTATTCTTCTTGAATCCGCATGGAGGAAATGCTGCAGGGATATGTCAGGCCGGTACCGTTCCCTGAAAGGTCTGAGCGACAGGGTGTTCAGCATCATGACAGGCGGAGACTACGCACTCATCAGGTCCGTCGAGTCATTTGAAGACTACATGAGTTTTGGAAGAAGGCAGGTCAGAGACCTGAACATCGGCCCTGCGGATACCTTCGTGGCCATAACCGAAGGAGGCGAAACATCCTCGGTCCTCGGCTCCGCGATGCAGGCGGCGGATGACGGAGCAAGGGTTTTCCTCGCTTTCAATAACCCGACGGACATCCTGCGCGAAAAGATAGAGCGTTCAAGGAAAGCGATAGAGGACCCCCGCATCACGGTTCTTGACCTGTCAACCGGCCCGATGGCCCTGGCCGGCTCAACCAGGATGCAGGCGGTAACCTCGGAACTGCTGGTTCTCGGACATGCCCTTGAAAGAACCATTTCAGCGATACTGAGAAGATGCGGGGCGGAACCCGGAACCGTTGAAAGCCCTTCGGGAACATTTGAAGAGTTGCTGGACAGTCTCGCGGAAAGACAGGCAGTTGCAACCCTCTCATCCCTGATTGAATTTGAGGAAAGTATCTACCGCAATGGAGGACTTGTGACATATTTTGCGGATGCTCTTCTCCTGGATATCTTCACCGACACCACGGAACGTTCCCCCACCTTTGCTCTTCCGCCTTTTGTCAGGTCGGATGACAGCATTTCTCCACAACCATGGGCATTCGTGAAGAATCCCCTGTATCCGACGCCAAGAGCATGGGAGAAGATTCTCGGAAGAATGCCGCGATGCCTGGAGTGGGAAAAAAAAGATTATATGAGTATGGACGCTTCGGAAAAAATCGTCACTAATCCGCCTTCCATAGGATACGATGACATCATGAAATTCAGAATCGGCAGAGAAAGGGATAACAGAAGGTTCGGTGTAAAACCTTCCGCCGCCATTGCAATCATGTCCGTATCCGACATGGCATCCGGAGCGGAAAAATTTCTTGATGCATTTGACCTTCACAGGAAATATTTTTCCGAAAGCAGGATTTTTGTCATAGGAAAAGCGCCTGAAATACCCGGAGTATTGAGCATGCCCTGTTCCATAGGGCGCTCTCCGGTTGACCTCTGGGAACACCTTGCCGTGAAACTCGTCATGAACACGGTCTCCACCATAACCATGGCAAGGATGGGCAGGATTGAGAGCAACTGGATGGCCTGGGTTGAAACGTCAAACAAGAAACTCATTGACCGGGCAACACGCCTCATATCCGAACTGTGTAATCTTTCCTACGAAGACGCCTGCAGGGAACTTTTCATATCAATCTCCGAGATAGAAAAGGCCGCCTGGAAAGGCAGGGAAAAACCTTCTCCTGTCCAGCATGCGATAAGAAGGATGAATTATCCCGGGCCGACTGATTGACATGCGCAAATCAATGTATTAAAATCCTCCATTAAAATATCCGCATGAAAGGAGAAAACGTGAAGAAAACAGGTGAAATGACACTGGAAGAAAAGGTCGGACAACTCGTGCACGCAGGCGGCGCCGTGGGCGGACTCGGGGACGGCAAAGGAGTGGATTACGCCCTGCAGCTTATAAGGGAAAAGAAAGCCGGGGCATTCTATCTCGGCTACCCGCGCTACAAGAATCCCCTTGAAGCATGGCAGGTCCATGCAAAACTCCAGGCCGCCTCGGAAATCCCTCTTTTCATCTGCGGAGATATGGAAACGTCCCTCGGATATATAACAATAGACGGGGTTCAGCGGCATCCTTATCTCATGGGACTTGGAGCGGCAGGGGACGAATCTCTCGCCTATGAGGCCGGGGCCATTACCGGCAGGGAGGCGCGCGCTGTCGGGTTCAACTGGAACTACGGTCCCTGCGTGGACGTGAATACCGTAAAGGGGAATCCGGGTGTGGGCATCCGTTCGTTTGGCGACGACCCTGAACTGGTCAGCCGGCTTGGAAGCGC
>CAYOFY010000066.1:0-2415 GCA_964403465.1 uncultured bacterium | reverse complement strand
AAGGTCCGGGGAAATCCCGGAGGAACGGCTCAATGAATCGGTTGAAAAGATACTCGCGCTCAAGGCGTGGCTATATCCTGACGGCTACCGTGAGCCGGAACAGAACAGCCTGCAGAGAGTATTTGAAAGCGCCTCCACAGGAAGCATGCTTGAAAAACTCGCTATCAAATCCGCAACGGTGATAGAGAAGAGGGCTCTCCCGCTCAAAGCCGGGGGAAAGAAAAGACTCTTCATAATCCAGGAAAGGGACGAAGCATACCAGTACTGCCCGTGGGAAAAGGATGTGCTTGATTATGCTGAAAACATGATTCGGCGTATTGAGCCGTCCGCGGAGATAAGGAGAATATCCATGTCCTGTTCGGAAGAAGAGGCAAAGGATATCATGTCTGCGGCGGGCAACCATCAGGAAATCATATTTTTCTGTATTGTCAAGGTCCTGATAGAGCAGTACAATGGACGCCTCTCAAAAGCAACGGCCAGACTGCTTTCTGCAATCTCCCGGGATAGAACTGTCATGGGTATATGCCTTGGCTCACCCTATGTTATTGAGGATATTGAAAATTGCGCCGGGTTCATATGCACATACGGAGAATCGCGGATGCTCGCGGAAATAGCGCTCAGTATTCTTTACGGCAGGATTTCTCCGTCAGGTAAACTTCCGGTCTCCATCTCTGCAAGATATCCCTACGGGACAGGATGATACGGCGGCGGGTTCGTATCAGATACGGTGCATGATCTCAATCGCTTTCTTCTCAAATATTGCCTGCCACTCGGGAGCCAGGAAACATTCGGTCACCTCGTACCCTTCCCTGCCATAATACGAAGCGGGAGGGCCGTAGTGCAGGTATCCGTTTGAAAAACCGACCACGAAGGTTTTCTTGCAGGGAGAGGCCTTCTTGAGGTTCAATCCCACTTCGGTGAGCAGTTCCGCTGGCGAGGTTATGAGCACGCAGTCTCCTATCCTTATCCCCTGGACTTCAGCCGTAACGGTATCTTCCCCGACTTCCATGGTTATCTCACGGTGTTTTTCAAGCGTTGCGATGTCATCCTGGATTCTTGCGAGTTTCTCCATCGCGTGAATATTGTTGATGTACTTTTGAATCCTGCCGCGGTTTGCCTCGTCAAGAAGTTTGAACCCGTCCATCCCTGTACTTTTCTCCTGCAGATACCTGTACGAATAATCTGCGGGGTAATCGGGACTCAGGGCATACTTTATATATAACGGCACAAAGGTTTTCAGGTTGAGCGTTGTGAATCTTAAAGATGCCAGCAATTCCGCCTGCTCAAGTTTCAGGGATTCTATGACCCGGTCAAAATCCTTCCTGCACGGGAGTTCAACAGTTTCAGAGATAACCTTGAGCCGGACGTCGCTTTCTGTCCGTATCTTTCTGAAGGCCTTGAGCGTGCTGAGTCCGAGTATCGTTCCGAGAGGTTCAGTCGTCCTCGGGTGGCTTATGTCCTTGAAAAGTATATCAACGACGTCGCCTCCCGCTCCCTGGAGGAACAACGCGACGGCACCGTCACCTAAATTTTCTTCTATCACGCTTGAGGCAAAACCGGGCAGGTACGCCGATATGCGGCCGCCCTGTACTCCGCTGAGAGGGTGGCAGGCAAAATTATACACCGCGGCGAGAGGCCTGCCGTCCATCCTGTCTATTCGTATTATGCCTATCTCAGGGTCAACAGGGCCAAGTTCTGCAACCTCCTCATCCGGGGGGCATGGATTGGTGTCCCGTATTGTCCAGTGTTTGCCGTTTTTCAGTCTCAGAATCCTGTTTATCACTATCCTGTCTTCGCGGCCTTTACCCGAGCCAATCTTCACCTCCTCCATGTTTCTGACGGCCCTGCTCACCGCATCAAATGTCCTCTCAACCTGTTCTGAATCGCTGCACAGCATTCTTCCGGGAGGATGGGTATGCGACGCATTGACCAGGACGTTGCATCCCGGAATACTCAAATCTTTTTCTATTCTCCCGCGCAGGTCGGGCAGGAAATTTTCGCCAACGTCGTCCAGCATGTTCTGGCTTATCTTCCTGCCGCCTATCGCCGTTGTATCTATTGCAATGATAACAACCTTTGTCAACCCGTCATCCAGCACGAGAGCCTTCGCATACAGGGGGTCGTTAATCACCACTCCCTTTCTTTCCGTGGTGATATCACTCTTCCCCACCCCCGCCCTCAAAACAACTCCGGAATCATTTGTATTTCTCATATATAATTGCCTCAAATAAAGGAAAAACGAGTGTCCTGTTACAACAAAATCACAACCCCTCACTGTTTGGCGTTGCGAAGAGTTACGCAATAAGGTTGAGATTGCCACGCACAAAACGCTCGCAATGACAAATAAGGTCGGGACAAGTAGGCCGCGGGAGACTCGAACTCCCCACGCCCGCCTTAAAAGGGCGGTGCTCTGCC
>CAYOFY010000065.1:0-8932 GCA_964403465.1 uncultured bacterium | reverse complement strand
AGCCCGCACAAATTCAAGGTATGAAAGTAATAAGCGGTTATCTGAAAGGCAGAAGATTATTCTTTCCCGAGGCAGGGGACAGAAAATTAAGGCCGACGAAGGACCTGGTAAGAGAAGCGATATTTGACACTCTGAGAGAATGGATTGTAGGCAAAAAAGTCCTTGACCTTTTTGCCGGTACCGGAGCGCTGGGAATAGAAGCCGCAAGCCACGGCGCTGAAGAGGTTGTTCTCGTAGAATCAGACATGAAGGCCGTGAATTCAATAAGAAAAAACATTGAATTTCTTGATATTTCAAATGTCTGCGCGGTAAAGAAAGGAAAGGCAGAAAGGATTATAGAAGGGTTTGAAAAGGAAGAATTTGACCTGATAATTGCCGACCCGCCTTATGATTATCCCGGGAACAAGATTTTGTATATTCTGAAAAGCATCGCTGAACTTAAGGTGGTGGGAGATGACGGCATAATCGTTATTGAGCACGGGAACAGAAATCCTCTTCCTGAGGTCGAGGGTATGGTGGTTTACAAAGAGAAGACTTACGGAAAGAGTACGGTATCGTACCTCAAGGTAGTGAAAAATGAAAAAAATAGCGGTTTATCCGGGCAGTTTTGACCCGATAACGAAAGGGCATATGGACGTGATTGAAAGAGGTTTATCATTTCTGGACAAGGTCATCGTTTCTGTTGCGGATTATTCAAGGAAAAACCTCCTTTTCACGACGGAAGAAAGGGTGTCCATGATAAGGTCAATATACCGAAAAAATGAAAAGGTGGAGGTTGGTAAATTTGACGGTCTCCTTGTTGATTACATGGAAAAGAAGGGTGTAAACATAATACTCAGGGGATTGAGAGCGGTTTCAGATTTCGAGTACGAGTTTCAGATGGTTCTTGCCAACAGGAAGCTCAGCAACAGGATAGAAACGGTTTTTCTAACGCCCGGGGAAGAGTACTTCTTCATAAGTTCGTCAATAGTCAAGGAGATCGCAGAATTGAAAGGGGATGTTTCAATGCTGGTGCCAGATATTGTCGCAGAGACTCTCAGAAAGAAGTTTAACTACTGAAAGGGAGGTTTTCAATGCCGAATCCTAAAAGGAGACATTCCAACAGCAGAACAGGGAAGAGACGGGGAGGCAATCAAAAAATCAAGAGGGCCTCGTTGAGCGTATGTTCAAACTGCGGGGCCTTGAAATTGCCCCATACCGTCTGTAATTCATGCGGTTACTACAAAGGGGTTTCCGTAGTGAAGATGGAGGAAAAAAAGGGCAAGAAAGAATGACACATGAACAGGAAGAAAATTGTAATCGGACTTGACGGGATGGGTGGGGATAATGCTCCTTTTTCTGTCGTAAAGGCCTGCCAGATGTTTTCTCCGGAAGATGGCATGGAGATTGTTGTTGTGGGAGATGAAAAACAAATAAAGAGTAAATTTGCCCCGGAGGATTATCCCTTTGTTACGATCCAGGATTGTTCGGGATACATAAAGATGCATGAAAAGGTAAACCTGAAACTCCTGAGAGAGAAAGAAAACAGCATGGTCAGGACGATATCTCTGGTCAAGGAACGCAAGGCTGACTGTGCTTTAAGCGCAGGCAACACGGCCGCCTTCGTATCCTACAGCATTGCAGAGCTGGGACTTCTGCCCGGAATTGAGAGACCTGCAATTGCCCTTCTGATGCCTTCCGTCACAGGTGGATTTACCATTTTTCTTGATGGCGGGGCGAATGTTAAGGCCAAACCTCTGCACCTGCTGCAGTCTGCATTCATGGGCGCCCTTTATGCGGAGGAGGTTTTCGGCATCCACAATCCAAAGGTGGCCCTGCTCAACATAGGAGAGGAGGAGACGAAGGGCGATGACCTGAGGAGAACGGTTTTCCAGCTCATGAGCGCAAACAAGAACCTGAATTTCACGGGGAACATTGAAGGACATGATTTCTTTTCGGCAAAAGCGGACATTGTGATTACGGACGGATTTACGGGAAATGTTGTTCTGAAGGTTGCGGAAGGCGTGACAAGGTCTTTCAGAACCATTCTGACGAAAGATATAAGAAAGAGCCTGAGGGGTAAGATGGGCGCTCTTCTTTTGAAAAACATTCTTAAAGATTTTGCAAAAAAAGGGGATTATGCAGAATACGGCGGAGGGTTGCTGCTCGGGGTGAACGGCAACGTTATTATAAGCCACGGGCGCTCGTCTCCCAGGGCTATCTACAGCGCGATAAAACTGGGCAAGAAAATTGCCGCTTCAGATTTTATGGAAAAACTCAGAAGAAGTGCGGAGGCGATGAAATGGGAGGAATAGTAATTTCAGGTACCGGCTCTTTTCTGCCCGGGCAGGTCATTACCAACAGCGACCTTGAGATGATGGTGGATACCACGGATGAGTGGATCACCACAAGGACAGGCATAAAAGAGAGAAGGATATGCCCAAGGGGCATGGCTTCTTCCGACATGGGGACAGAGGCTTCTAAGGATGCCTGCAAGGATGCAGGCATATCCCCTTCCGAACTTGAACTCATAATCTGCTCCACTATTACGCCGGATAATTCTTTCCCGTCGACCGCATGCCTTATGGAATCCAAACTCGGCATCAAAAATATCCCTGTCTTTGATATATCCGCCGCCTGCTCCGGTTTTATATTTGGCCTGGAGATTGCGAAGGGGTTGATGCTGGGAGGAGGGTATAAGACAGGGCTTGTGGTTGCCTCAGAGTGCATGAGCCGGGTGACGGACTATACCGACAGGAGTATCTGTGTTCTGCTCGGCGACGGGTCTGGAGCGGCGGTACTGAAACAATCCGGTGAGGATGGAATCATGGGCTCGTATCTTTCGGCCGACGGAGGTTACGGAGATCTGCTTAACCTGCCTGCCGGAGGGTCTGCCAACCCCGCCTCTTTTGATACCGTGGAAAAAAGGATGCATTTCATGAAGATGGAAGGCGCCTCCCTTTTCAAGGTTGCAATACGTGCAATGAGCGATTCCGTAAATAAACTCATTGACAGGTTTAACCTGAGAAAAGAAGATATTGCACTTGTGATTCCGCATCAGGCAAATCTGAGGATTATAAACGGCGTTGCGAAGGATCTGAACATGCCGGCCGACAGGTTCTACGTAAACATTGAGAAATACGGTAATATGTCTGCCGCCTGCATACCGATAGCCCTTGATGAGGTCTCAAAGAAGGGGCTTATCAAAAAGGGTGACCTGATAGTCACGGTTGCGTTCGGCGGCGGTCTTACGTGGGGGGCAAACCTGATAAGGTGGACAAGATAAGAAAATTTTCCGCGGTCTTCCCAGGACAGGCGTCGCAGTACGTGGGCATGGGAAAGGATTTCATAGATAACGTGCCGGGATGTGCCGATATAATACGACTTGGCGAGAAAGTAACCTCCTTGCCCCTCATGGAAAAGATAATGAGCGGGCCGATTGAAGAACTCACAAGGACACTGATATGCCAGCCCGCAGTCTTTGGCATTGACATGGTCTGCTGGCATGCCTTCGGGAAAACAGGACTTTCGCCATCCTGTGTTGCAGGCCACAGCCTCGGGGAATATTCCGCTCTTGCCGCATCAAAGGCGATAAGTCTTGAAGACGGATATATGCTTGTGAAAAAAAGGGCCAGGATTATGGACGATATATCGGTGGAAACCGGCGGGGGACTCTCTGCCGTTATCGGATTGAAACTGGAAGAGGTTGAAAAGATATTACCGGATTTCCCGGCCGTCAGCATATCAAATGTCAACTCCTATTCGCAGATTGTGGTGGGAGGCAGCAAGAATGAACTTGAGAAGTTCAACTCCTTCCTGAAGAGCCGCAGGATAAAGGGAATAATGCTCAACGTGAGCGGCCCTTTTCACACTCCCCTCATGGATAAAGCGGCCGGCCTTCTCGGTGAAGAGATTGATAGGATAAGTTTTAGTGACCCCGAGATTCCCGTATATCTCAATTACTCGGGCAGCAGGACAATGGACAGGGAAGAGATAAAAAGGGGGCTCATAAAGCAGGTATGTTCGCCGGTAAAATGGGTCTCCGTAATTGAAAATATATCCGCCGATGAAAAAGGTGTCGTCTTTGTCGAGGTGGGGCCGAAAACTGTTCTGAAGAAACTGGTGGAAAATATTCTTCCAGGCTCCGCCGTTTTCAATGTTGAGGATACTGCGTCTCTGGAGAACACTGTAAAAGGATTGAAGGGGCAATAAATATTATCACCAAATCCCTCCGCCCCCCCCCTTTGACAAAGGGGGGATTAAGAGGGGATTTTTTGCGGAGGTGAAAAATGTTCAAAGACAAGGTTGTCATAATAACGGGGGCTTTCGGCGGCATCGGGAAGTCTCTGGCACTGAAGTTCGGAGGCCTCGGCGCAAGACTGGTCATGTGGGACGTGTTGATAGACGAAGGATTTGAGAAAGAGATGACCGGTGCCGGAATTGAATTTATCTCGGCGAAACTGGACATAACCAGACAGACGGATGTTGAGAACTGCCTGAAGGCGGTGCTTGAAAAATGGAAAAGGGTGGACGTGCTGATTAACAACGCCGGCATTACCAGGGACGGGCTGGTACTCAAAATGAGCGAGAAAGACTGGGATGACGTCTTGAACGTCAACTTGAAAGGTTCATTCATATGCAGTAAAATAGTCGGGAAAGTCATGTTTTCGCAGAAAGCGGGGAAGATCGTGAACGTTGCTTCTATCATCGGACAGATAGGCAACATAGGACAGGCGAATTACTCCGCATCCAAGGGCGCTCTTATATCGCTGACAAAAACCTGCGCAAAGGAATTTGGCAGATTCGGTGTCAACGTCAACGCAGTTGCTCCGGGATACATAGTCACAAGGATGACGGAACAACTCCCCGAGAAAGTGAAGGAGAAGATGCTGGAGATGATACCTTTGAAAAGGTTCGGTAAACCGGAAGAAGTGGCAGGAATGATTCTTTTCCTGGCGTCGGAAGAAGCGGATTACGTGACGGGGCAGGTCTTCAGGATAGACGGTGGACTTGTCATTTAGTACAAGGAGAAAAAAGTTCTTTAAAAAAGAGGAGGAACGATGGAAAGAAGCGCTATTATGGAAGGTGTAAGGAATATAATATCCGAAAAATTGGCGGTCGGCATTTCGGAGGTTACCGAAAGTGCATCTTTCGTGGACGACCTCGGCGCGGATTCTCTGGATACGGTTGAACTTGTCATGGAGTTTGAAGAGAAGTTCGGCATAGACATTCCGGATGAGGATGCTGAAAAGATAAGAACCGTAAAGGATGCTGTTGATTATATTGAAAAGAAAAAACAATCATGAAAAGAATTGTCGTAACGGGCATAGGGCTGGTAACCCCTGTTGGCAATGATGTGGCGACATCATGGGCCAATCTCAAGGCCGGAGTGAGCGGAGTGGGAAACATCAGGGCATTTGATACATCCGCTTATCCAACCAGAATAGGTGCGGAGGTGAAGGATTTTGTTCTGGAAGGGGTAAATCCAAAGGTTCTTCGCAGGATGGACAGATTTGTCCAGTTTGCCATGAAGTCTGCGGGTGATGCCATCAGGGACAGCGGTATCGTCTTCTCCGTGGAGGAAAAAGAGAGGACGGGGGTTGTCATAGGGTCGGGGATAGGCGGTCTGCGGGTGATAGAGGAGCAGCACGCTATTCTGTTGAAAGGAGGTCCTTCACGCGTATCCCCTTTTCTCATTCCCATGCTTATCCCGGATATGGCGGCGGGACAGATGGCGATAGAATTCGGATTGAAAGGGATCAACTTTGCCACGGTAAGCGCCTGTGCTTCGGGATCCCACGCTCTCGGAACAGCGCTGAACATGATGAGAAACGGAGTTACGGACATCTTTGTTGCGGGAGGAACCGAGTCATGCATAACACCTCTGGGGCTTGCAGGATTCTGCTCCATGAGAGCGCTTTCAACAAGAAATGACTTTCCCGAAAAGGCGTCAAGGCCGTTTGATAAGGAAAGGGACGGCTTTGTTATGGGTGAAGGAGCGGGTATGGTTGTTCTGGAGACACTCGAGCATGCTCTGGAAAGGAAAGCGCCCAACATCTATGCGGAGTTTATCGGTACGGGCATGAGTTGCGATGCATATCATATGACTGCCCCTGACCCTGAAGGAAAGGGTGCGGCTCTCTCAATGAAATACGCTCTTGAGAGTGCGGGAATAGACGCCGGCGACGTTGATTATATCAATGCTCACGGGACATCCACGGATCTTAACGATAAGGGCGAGACCGCGGCCATCAAGAAAATCTTTGGCGAAAGGGCTTATCAAATACCGGTAAGTTCCACAAAATCGATGATAGGACATCTGTTGGGGGCGTCAGGAGCCGTTGAGTTTATCGCCACCCTCCTTTCAATAAAAGAGGGTATCATTCCGCCAACAGTGAATTATGAATTCCCCGATCCCGAATGCGACCTGGATTATGTTCCGAACAAAGCCATTGCAAAGGAAATGAATATTGCAATGTCAAATTCCTTCGGGTTTGGCGGGCATAACATCACGCTGGTTCTCAAGAAATACACCGCATGATCTCTGATAAACGGAGGGTCTATTATGGATTATTTCCTTACCGACGAACAGAAAATGGTGAAGGAGCTTGCACAGAAGATAGCACAGGAAAAAATTCTTCCCGTAAGAGCGCAGTGCGATGAGAAAGAAGAATTTTCGTGGGAAGTTGTAAGAGCGCTTGCCCAGTCAGACCTTTTCGGAGTTTATATACCCGAAGAGTACGGAGGAATGGGATTCGGGGTATTTGAATTATGCCTTGTGATTGAAGAACTGAGCAGGGTGTGCGGGGGTATTTCCCTTTCCTATGCAGGGACGGCGCTCGGTACGTTTCCCATACTCCTTTTCGGTAACGAAGAGCAGAAAAAGAAATATCTCCCCTTCATAGCCAGCGGAGAAAAGATAGCCGCTTTCGGTGTGACCGAATCGGGGGCGGGAAGCGATATAACCACACTCAGTACCACTGCAAAGAAGGAAGGAGACCATTATGTGCTGAACGGCACGAAACAGTGGATAACCAATGGCGGGGAAGCGGAAATATACGTTGTCGTGGCCGCAACCGACAAAACAAAAGGGCCGAGAGGGTTATCGGCGTTCATCCTTGAAAAGGGCATGGAAGGCTTCGGATTCGGAAAGAAGGAAAACAAGTTAGGAATAAGAGCATCGGCAACAAGGGAACTGGTGTTTGAAAATTGCAGTATTCCTGCAGGAAATTTGCTTGCGAAAGAAGGGATGGGGTTTCTGATAACGCTTAAAAATTTTGATGCGAGCAGACCTGGAGTTGCAACGCAGGCTCTCGGTATAGCACAGGGTGCGTTTGAAGCAGCCCTGGAATATTCGCATCAGAGGAAGCAGTTCGGACAGTCTATCGGTTCTTTTCAGGCGGTACAGCATATCCTCGCCGATATGGCCACGCAGATAGAGGCCGCGAGGGCGTTGATATACCAGACCGCAAAGATGATAGATGCGGGGGTGAAGGACTATTCGGCAAATTCCGCAATGTGCAAGCTGTTCGCCTCCGATGTTGCCATGAAGGTCACAACCGACGCCATACAGATATTCGGCGGCTACGGTTACATGAAGGATTATCCTGTCGAGAAGATGTTCAGGGATGCCAAGATAACCCAGATATACGAAGGCACAAACCAGATGCAGAGGAACTTCATAGCGCATGACCTGATAAAAGGCCTGTCAAAAAAGAAAAAGTAGCGGGTTCAGCACAATTGTAATGTGACAAGAAAATTGCTTTACCAAAATGCGGACGAGAGAGAAAGGATAGACAGTTACCTCAAGGAACAACTTGGAGTATCCAGGCAAAGAATAAAGGAGTTCCTGAAAGACGGCAAGATTCTGGTTAATGACAGAACCTCCGCTCCTTCGTACCGTCTTCAATCGGACGATGAAATAACCTTCAGCGATGATCTATTATGTTGTGCCCCGGTAGCGATCCGGCCTGAACGTGGAAACCTGGAGATAATATACAGCGATTCCGAGATTATCGTCGTCAACAAACCTGCGGGGATTATTACACACCCGACAAACAGAATCTTGACCGGAACGCTTGTAAATCTGCTCTTAAGTCATACAACACTTGCTTCAGCAGGGCTGCCATTGAGACCTGGAGTGGTGCACCGGCTTGATAAAGGGACTTCCGGGGTCATCGTTTTTGCAAAAACCAATTCAGCGTGGGAGAACATGGTCAGCCAGTTCCGCAACCGCGAGGTTGAAAAAGAATACCTTGCGATAGTGAAGGGCCGTTTCTATCCCCAGAAGAAGGAGGTTGAATTTACCGTTTCTCATGAGAAAGGAAATCATACGAAAATGGCGGCAGGATATCTTCGGGGGAAGAAGGCATTGACGATCATAGAGGTTGCCGAGTACCTGGGTGACCTTACGCTTGTGAGAGCAAAACCTATCACTGGAAGAACCCACCAGATACGGCTTGCCCTGTCGCATCTGGGCTATCCGGTTATCGGAGACGAGAAATACGGGACAAAATCGGACTTGATAGACAGGGTTGCACTCCATTCCCGCAGGATAACCCTGGCGATTCCTTCCACTGGCATAAGGACGCAGTTTGATGCTGAAATCCCAGAAGATTTTCTCAGCATCATAAGAAGATATAAACTTGGCTGCGATGCATCGGGTTGAACGGCGCAAATGTCTGATGCAGGAATTCCGACATAACAATGTTTGGTAAGCATGCGCCCAACCGGGCGGCTTTCCTCATCCCGATTCTTCCCAATCGGGACGCTCCTCTTTCAGACGCCCGCTTCGGAAACCGCCCGGCAGGGCTCTGGCAGAGATTCTGTTCTTATGTCGGAATTTTAGTGTGATGTATCTCGCTTGACAAGCAGGCGAGAAACGTTATAATTATAGGGTTGCGCGGGAATAACTCAGCGGTAGAGTGCGACCTTGCCAAGGTCGAAGTCGGGG
>CAYOFY010000064.1:7538-8938 GCA_964403465.1 uncultured bacterium | reverse complement strand
TGTCAAATGTTTTTCGCAATGAGACCTCTGAAAAAGTTAGTGTAAATCAATTTTGTCATTGTGACCACGAGCGAAGCGTGGTGGGAAACAATCCGATGCCTTTTGCCGCTACGGCATATCTTAAAAGCCGTTGTTTCGCCGTACATCCCTCCGAAAACATCTCTCTTGCGGTGCAGGCGGATGAACGTGAGATACCGCTACACTGAAGAACAGGCCTTTCCGCTTCGGCCATTGACACGGCACGCATGAAGAGGTATTATATTACCGGGTCATACCGGAGGTGAAAATGAGAACGAGAGAAATTATGACAGTTTCACTGTCCCCTTCTCTCCTGAAAGAGATTGATAAAATTTCTGAAAAAGAAGGGATGAATAAGAGCCAGATGGTAAGGGACGCATTAAACCTTTACCTCGCAAACAAAAAATGGCAGGATTACCGGAAAAAAGCGACCTTGAAAGCACGGGCCCTCGGCATATACACTGAAGACGACGTGGAAAAGATAGTGGATGCGGTCAGGGAAAAGTGATGACGCCCCTCATTATCGTATGCGACACAAACATCTATATCTCATCTCTTATTTCCGCTGCCGGACCCCCGGATGAAGTGCTTGCCATGGGCAGAGACAGGAAAATAATCATTGCGATATCCGCTGAGATAATCTCCGAAATCAGGAAAGTCCTTGTGCACAAATTGCTCATGGAAGAAAAAGCCGTGTCCGGGATTATGGATGAAATCCGCAGATTCACATGGCTGGTAAAGCCGGATATACGCCTTAATGTCATAAAAAGCGTTCCTGCCGACAATCGCATCCTTGAATGTGCCGTTAAATCAAAGGCGCAATTCATCGTGTCAGGTGACAAGAAACACCTGCTGAGGCTGAAAAGTTTCAGAAGAACAATCATACTTTCGCCTGCCGGGTTTTTAGCGACACTGCAAAATACCTCTTGACAGGATTTTTTGGAGAAGGTATTATCTTCAACATCGGAGCGCCTGAAAAGGCTTGATAGGGAAGTGCCAGCCCGCCTTCGCCAATGCTTCGGCGGGTTAAGGCCGCGCTCCCGGCGCTGTAGGGGCATACGAAATTCCAGAAAGTCACTTTCCGGAGAACGGAAGGGAAGACGGAAGAGTAGGCCCGGTTTTTCTTTCAAAATATAGCAAGGCGGCAAGGAGGAGGCAACGAGGTGTATGAAATAATACGTCGAGGAAGCTGACGACGCAGGCAACAAAGCTATATGAAGAAAGGGAAATCGGAAACGCCCCAGTCAGAAGACCTGCTCTGAGAGTATGGACAACAAGCTATTTCCTGCGGGATAACAGGAAAAGGGTTTTCTGTTTCGGGCAAAGTGAAACAGGGTGCAGCCCGCCATAATTTCGTGGCGGGCTTTTTTATTATCCGGAGG
>CAYOFY010000064.1:0-7438 GCA_964403465.1 uncultured bacterium | reverse complement strand
GGATTCACGTTGATAGAGTTGCTGGTTGTAATCGCGATAATCGCGATTCTGGCGGCGATGCTGCTTCCGGCGCTCAGCAAGGCAAGGGAAAAATCCAGGGGCGCGGTCTGCATGAACAACCTGCGGCAGCTGACGCTTGCCTTCATGATGTACGTTCAGGACTACGGGGAATATTTCCCGCCGAGTTATTATATGGCGGACGACTGGTCATGGACAAACAGCTGGGATTTCTATATTGAATATGAAGGGTGGGAGGTCAACCCGGAGAAAACGAAGGGAGGAATTATTTCACCCTATTGCCCTTCGGGCAAGGTATGGCAGTGCCCTTCTTTCAAAATCACAGGAAGCGACAGGCCCTACACCGGTTATGGATATAATATGACTCATATAGGGGGAGACGGAGTGGCAAATCCGCCGGTAAAATTATCAATGGTAAAGGACCCATCAGGAACAGCCCTTCTTGCAGACAGCGCATATTTCAACAGTTCCTCAGGCAAAACCGAGGGAAATAACTATCTGAGGGCTCCCAGCGACCCTTTCAGGAATGCATACGCGCTCGGTCCCGTGGTCCACTTCCGGCACAACGGTTTTGCCAACGTGGCGTTTGTTGACGGGAGCGTGCATTCAACCGGACAGAAATACAACATAAGTCCCAGCGACCCGAACCTGGCAGATATTTCTGAAAATGACGATATGTATGACCTTGAGTGAGATGAAAAAATATATAATATTTCTCTGGGTAATATCTGCACCTTTATTTGCGAGGGCGGAAGGTTTGCGGATAGTCTCTCTCGGCCCCTATGTTACCGAGAATATATCACTGCTGGGCATGGAGAAAAACATCGTCGGGCTCACGGTTCACGACAGCCCCGGGAGAAAAAAGGGGAAGGAAATCATCGGGACGCTGCTTGAGCCAAACATTGAAAAGATACTGGCTCTCAAACCCGGCATTGTCATCGGCTCAAAGGAGGGCAACAGGCCGGAATCGCTTGAAAAACTCAGGCAACTCGGCGTAAAAACCCTCGTTCTTGACCAGTTGCACACGTTTGAGGATATCTGCAACAATCTCGTCTTGCTCGGGAACGGACTCAATGAAAGCGCAAAGGCCGGCCTCATTGTCAGAGAACAGAGACTGCGCCTGGAAAAAATCAGGCAACAGGCTGAAAAAGCGGGGAGCAGGAAAAGAGTATTCTTCATTCTCGGGTTCAAGCCGCTCTTCACCACGGGATGTGCCACGTACATCAACGGCATGATTGAATATGCCGGAGGAAGGAATGTATTTGACGACGTGAACAAGAAGTGGTTCCCGTGCAGCGTTGAAGAAGTCATAAGACGCAACCCCCAGGTCATCGTCTTTCTCAGGATGGAGGAAGAATCCGTCATTCTCTGGGAACGCCTCAGGGATACCGCGGCGGTGAAACAGAAAAAAATAGAGGGCATTGAGCCAACAGTCATAGGAAGCCCCACGCCTGCAAGTTTCGTTGATTCCGTTGAAACTCTCTACAAAATGATGTATCTTAATACTCCGGATGAAGATTAAATACATCGCAGTCTGTATCATATCTGTCCTTGCGATAGCGGCAGGGCTGTCTCTCGGCACCGAATTCTTCGGGCTCATGCGTTTCCTTTCCCTCTCGGAGACAGATAAGACAATCCTCTTCCATCTGAGAATCCCCCGCGTCATGGCCGGGTTCATCGTGGGTGCAGGACTATCCGTGACAGGCGCTGTTTTGCAGGCGGTACTGAAAAACCCCCTGGCGGAGAGTTACACCCTGGGCATTTCCGGAGGGGCTTCCCTGGGAATATGTCTCGGGGTGCTGCTGGGCAAGGTGACAGTTATCCCATTTTTCGCCTTCCTCGGCGCGGTGATAAGCATAATGATAGTCCTGCTCGCATCAATCAGGAGAAGGTTTTCCAATCCCACCGTGATACTCCTGGGCGTCGCCCTCAACTTTCTTTTCTCCTCGTTTGTGCTCTTTGTCATGGCGGTTGTCCGGAACGAACAGTTCCAGTCAACGATGTTATGGCTCATAGGCGATATTTCCTATTTTCCGGGCCGCCTGCTTTCAGCCGGCATGGTATTCATAACGCTCATTTCCGCATTCATGGTTCTTTCCGGCAGGGTTTACGACCTCATGAGCATCGGAGAGGAAAAGGCGGTGTCCATGGGCCTGGACATGGAAAGAGAAAAAAAAGTTGCCCTGCTCCTCTGCTGTATCATCGTGGGTTTCTGCGTCAGTCTTGCCGGCATCATCGGCTTCGTAGGACTCATTATCCCGCACATGACAAGGTTCTTCTTCGGCTCAACGCACAGAAGGTCGTTGCCGGTGAATTTTCTGGCAGGGGGAAGTTTTCTCGTTCTTGCCGACACACTTGCAAGAACGCTCATAAGGCCCGTGGAGATACCCGTCGGCGTCATAACCGGTTTTTTCGGCGGGCTCTTCTTTCTGTCAATACTGCTGAGAGGCCGGTACAGGGAGATGTGGTAAATGTTGCGCATAAATAACGTGAGCTTTTCATACGGAAGGGACAGAATAATCAGGGACCTGTCAGCGGAAATAAAAGACGGCGAATTCCTGGGCATAATAGGACCCAACGGCTCCGGCAAAACCACGCTCCTGAAAATCATTACCAGGATACTCAAGCCGTCTTCCGGAAGAATATATCTTGACGGTGAGGATATCGGGAAGACACCTGCCGGCCGGTACGCCAGGAAGGTCTCGTTCCTGCCCTCCGGCATTGACGTCTCGTTCACATACACGGTTGAGGAATTCGTTTCCATGGGCAGGTTTCCCCACACCGGCAGGTACGGCAGTCTGTCTGAAAGGGACAGGAAGACCGTCAGCACCGTCCTGGAAAAACTTGGAATCGGCGATTATGACGACAGGAAAATCCAGGAATTGTCCGACGGCGAAAGACAGCGTGTATTCCTCGCGCAGGCAATCGCGCAGGAACCGCGCCTCCTGGTACTGGACGAACCCACGTCCCACCTTGACATAGGGCATATCTTCAAGATAATGGACGTGATAAGAAACCTCAACCGTTCGGGGATAACGGTCATATCGGTACTCCACGACCTGAACCTCGCCTCTGAATACTGCTCGCGGCTTTTGATGTTAAGGAGCGGCGAGGTCTTCTGCCACGGCACCGTTGAGGAAGTATTGACGTTTCAGAACATAGAGCAGGTATATGAAACCAGGGTGCTTGTTTACAGGAACCCGCACTCCGGCAAGCCCTACGTCTTCGGGATACCGGAAGATATGCTGGCCGGCACAAAGGATAGATAATTATGGCAACGCACGTGATTGAAATCAACGAACGTGTCCTCCATCCGGGGGACGGACTTCTGCTCGGAAACGGCGACATATCGGTAAGCGTCTACCAGACGGCGGACAGGATCATCTGGCGCTTCGGCAAGGGAGACGTCTGGGACCGCCGCCTTGACCTGGGTGAAGACCCTGCCCCTGCCCGGATAGAGGAAGTGGCGCGCGGCATAAGGGACGAAGGATGGAGATGCGGCCCTTACGGAGGACCTGTTGAAGCAACGCGTGGTACCAGTAACCCCAAAAGGATGAAGGAACTCTGCTGCGGCTCGCCGCCGAGCTACCACAGGAGACCCTACCCGTGCCCCAAGCCTGTCGGGGAACTTTCAATGCAGCTGCCCCCTGACCAGTCAGGTCTGAAAATCAGCCAGCGCCTCGTCATAGAAGAGGCGAGAATAGATATAACCTGCGCATGGCCGTCAGGTGTAGCGATAGGAGTTGAGTCTTTCATACCGCCTTCTGAAAATGTGCTCTGCCTGAAGTGGAAACTGGAAGGCTGGGACGAAAGGACCAGGACGCATGTTGAGATGCTGCCTGTCTGGTTTACTCTCTACCGCTGGGCTGACCCGCACATAAACACATTCGCGGAGAATTACACTCCTTTCTTCCGCAACGGGTACCAGCCGGACTGGTGCAACCCGGAGTCCACCCCCCTGCCTCCGCCCTCGGTCTCCGTTGAGGGTTCTCTTGCGTTTATAGAACAGGTTTTCCCTCCTGACCCTCTGTTTACCGAAGGTTTCCGCTATCGGATAGCGCCTTTCGCATTGCAAGCAAGAATCACCCCCGTTAAAAAAACGGCCACTCGGGAGGCATACATTTCCATAGAACCTCATGCCGGTGCAACCGGGGGATGGCTTGTCTTGGCGGTTGCCAGCAACGGCGAAAATACCCCGGACAGCAAGGTTACCCCGACGGGAAGCGGCGCGAATGCGGGAAAGAGGATTGAAGAGATTCATGAACAACTTGTGAGGGACCCGGAAAGCACCATCGGCAAGTGGCGGGCGGAAAACAGGGAGAGCGCCGCGGAATTCTGGTCAAAATCAAGTGTCTCAATATCCGACCCCCTTCTGGAAAACCTGTGGTATGAAACGCTTCACGCAAAACGCTGCGCATACCGCGCGGACACGGTTCCACCCGGCCTCTTTCTCCCCAGCACCGTGCCTGACTACTCGCAGTGGCACGGCGACTACCACACCAACTATAACATACAGGAACCGTTCTGGGGCGACTACACCGCAAATCACGTGGAGATGGGAGACGCTTATTTCCAGGCGATAAAATACTTTCTGCCGGTCGGCAGGAAGATAGCGCGGGACTATTACGGATGCAGGGGAGTCTTCATCCAGCTCACCGGTTACCCGATACTCGCCGCGGATGACCCCCTGGGCGTTGTGCCCATGGGACGCATGGCTTACATGACCGGCTGGACGGCAAACCAGTACTGGTGGCGGTATCTTTACACGATGGATGAAGAATGGCTGCGCAGAGAAGGTTACCCGGTAATACGCGACTGCGCCCTTTTCTACACGGATTTCATGAAAAAAGGCGACGATGGATTGTACCACATCTTTCCGTCCAACCAGGGAGAAGACGGGTTCACGGGCAAACCGGAGAATTATACCGACAGACCGCAGGTCATGCAGCATGCGCGCTACTGCCTGAGGGCGGCCGCAAGAGCAAGTGAGATACTTGGTCTGGATTCCGGGTTGCGGGCCGTATGGACTGACCGGCTTGAAAACTGCGCAGGCGATGACGGAAAACCAGCCAGGGTTTTAAATGGCAGGGAGAAAGAAATTTACGAAAAATGCGCTCCGGAGTTCAGCGCATGCTATTCGTTCAGACTCCCCCGCCATAACGATGACCCCTGGCCCGCGTACACCGATTACGTCTATGCATGGTATTTCGGACACTATCCCTGGCTGGCAATGCAGTATATCCGTTCCGGAGAATTCAGGGTTGAAAAGGATTTCCCCCGTTTCAGGGAACTGATTGAACGATGGCGCCAGCCGAACGGGCTCATACGGGCAATGGCGGTTTCCGTCTACGGTCACTGCGGGGCATGGACCGAGTCACTGGGAGTCATAGCACCCCTGCAGGAAATGATGCTGCAGAGCTGGGACGGGATCATACGTGTCTTCCCGGCATGGCCCGCAAATATTGACGCGAGTTTTGAAAACCTTAGAGCGGAGGGAGCATTCCTTGTCAGCGCAACATGGTCGGGTGGCTGCGTGAAGACCCTTGAGATTGAGAGTTTGCATGGCTGCCACTGCCGTGTCCTCAGCCCCTGGGAAAATATCAGGGTTGTGGATAAAAGCGGAGTGACGGTTGCCGCAGAAATGGATGTGGAAAAGACCTGTGGTTTCAGGACTGAGAAGAACAAAACATACCTTCTCTCACCTGCCTGACAGAACAATATCCTTCCGTTTCAAAATTCACTGCCCGGTATTTCCCTGACGCAGAGACTGGCAAAGCCGGCACTGCCGTTTTCCACGAAGATACCGAATTTCCCGTCCTTCGCATGCTCCGAGGCGGTAACAACGGACGCATTGAGAATGAAACAGGGACACCGGTTGACATACACCTCAATGTACGAGTCCCGCATAAAAATCTCTATCGTGCATTTTTCAGGGACAGGTCCGTATATGACATCAAGCGGGTCCAGGCGCAGGGAGGTACGGCACTGGAGTACCGGACGGCAGAGTTCAATGCGGGAACGTTCCCTGTCAATGGAAACCGCCCAGCCCCTTTCAGACCGGACATCGCTGTCCTGGATGCGGAATATGACGCCGGCCCTCGCAGCACCTGAAACATCAACCGTGCATTCTGCCGCAAAATCCCCCGGCAACCTGTCAAAAATCCACGCGCTCATTGCCGGACCGGCCTCTCCTTTCAATATATCCCTGTCCCTGTGCCATGCGCCCACCGGATATTTCCCTGATGCCCTGAGAACCTGCCCGGATGAAGAGAGGTCAACCTGTTTTTCTCCTTTAAGATTATCCATCCCCTTCCAGCGCTCAAGGCAAAGAGTTCCATCGGTGTTCTGACGTACAGTCTTGGGAGAGGCGAATGCCGTCCGGTAACCGCAGATATGGTGATAGAGCAACAACCCCTCGTCAGTCTCAATAACCTTGCCCACGTAACAGTCAAACCTGCCCTGTCCCGAACCTATCAGCATATTGTCTTCCGGAACCCGGTAATCGCCGTATTTATCTTCCGCCATCAGATAGAAAGTCCCTGTCGCAATCTCTCTTGACGGCAGGTTGATATGCCTGTATATCCCGCTGGTGGAAAAGAGTATGTAGTGGAACCCGTTCATCCGGAAATATTGCGGCACCTCCATATCCAGGTACCTGCCCGGAGAAGCAATCGGCGGGTGATACTCCCAGTCTATCAAATCAGTTGATGTCACCCGGGCAACGCATCCGTTGAGCGTCTTTGGTTTCTCGGGATCTCCCGCGCAGATAAAAGCCTCGTAGGTATTGTTTTCGCGTATGACGTATGCATCGCGCCACTGCACCGTGTTATGGCTCACCTCTCCCGGGCTCTCTTCGTAGTAAGGCCCGGACGGAGACAGCACCGGGTTGCCCGGATACTTTGTCCAGGTGTTGAGGTCCCTGGAAAAGAGGAGCCCTATCTTCTCCCTGTCCATGTGCCTTGAACCGTATGTCATGCCGTACCCGTCGGCGGTGCGGAAGGTGGAACCCGTGAGAACACCGCTTGAATCCCACTCGCCCCCTCCACCCTGCAGAATTATGTCCGGGCATTCCCGCCAGTTTATCCAGTCGCTTGTGACGGCATGGCAGACCCTGTCCCACGAGGGTTTCCCGTACGGCTGGGTTAGCGTGAACAGGTGGAAATCATCCCCTTCGCAGAACATCCAGGTATCCCACATCCGCAGGTGCGGTCCCGGTCTGTACAGCATGTTTTATACCCCCCTGTATCCTGGTGAACCTTCAATTATATTAGACAGACGCCACAGTAAAGTCAAGTTCAATGCATACAAGAACCGGTATTGAAATTTCCGTTGAAAGCAGTATAATATTAGGACAGATTTTGCGAAAGGACCCGTAGCTCAAGGGCAGAGCAGCGGACTCATAATCCGTTGGTTGCTGGTT
>CAYOFY010000063.1:0-9001 GCA_964403465.1 uncultured bacterium | reverse complement strand
GCACATGTTGACATGCATTCCTTATGTGGATTTCTGAAATTGTTTGATATTTGGACGCCCTCTCTTTTTGTGGTAAAATAAAAAATTGCAGGCAATACGGAGAAAATCATGGAAAAAGTAATTATTTTTGACACGACGCTCAGGGACGGGGAGCAGTCGCCGGGCGCAAGTCTTACAAGCGGGGAGAAGATAAAGATTGCGGAACAGCTTGAACGGCTCGGCGTTGACATAATAGAGGCGGGGTTCCCCATCGCCTCGCCCGATGACGCAAAGGCGGTCAGCGATATCGGAGAAAGGACAAAAAATTCCGTCATATGCGCGCTCGCAAGATGCAGGGACGAAGATATTGAGGCCGCTCTCAGGTCACTGGAGAAGATAGCAAGACCGCGGCTGCACATATTTCTCGCGACGTCCGAAATACACAGGAAGTACAAACTGAACAAGGCGAAAGACGAGATACTCAAGATAGCCGTTGAAAAGTCCGCCTATGCGAAGAAATACGTTGACGACGTTGAGTTCTCTCCCGAGGATGCAACGAGAACGGAACCGGAGTTCCTCCTTGAGGTCCTGAAGGCGGTCATTGCTGAGGGAGTGAAAACCGTCAACATCCCGGATACCGTCGGCTATGCCGTCCCTTCCGAGTACGGCGACCTCATAAAGTTTTTGAGGAAGAACCTGCCTGCGGACGTGGTTATAAGCGTTCACTGCCACAACGACCTCGGACTTGCCGTGGCAAATTCGCTTGCAGCGGTCGTGAGCGGCGCAAGGCAGGTTGAATGCACCATAAACGGCATAGGCGAGCGGGCGGGAAGCGCCTCCCTGGAAGAGTTCGTCATGAACCTTGCGGTGAGAAGGGATTTTTATGAATTCACGACCGGCATCGCGACAAAAGAACTTTACAGGACAAGCAGGATGGTCTCTTCAATGACGGGAATCCCTGTCCAGCCCAACAAGGCCGTCATCGGCGCGAACGCATTCCGGCACGAAGCGGGGATACACCAGGACGGAATCCTGAAGAATCCGGCGACCTACGAGATCATGAGCCCTGACATGATAGGTGTGCCCGAGAGTGAACTCGTGCTCGGCAAACACTCCGGCAGGCATGCATTGAAAGCGCGCCTGGAAAATCTCGGATTCCAGTTGAGCGACGAGAAGATAGGCCAGGTCTTTGACAGGTTCAAGAAACTTGCCGACAAGAAGAAAGAGATAACCGACAACGACCTCATAGTGCTCGCTGAAGAGGAGGAAATCCGGACAGGGGAGCCGGTCTATACCCTTGAGTATTTTCACATAGTATCGGGTTCTTCAACCATACCGAGCGCAACCGTCAGGATAAAGAAGGGGGACAGGGTGTACGAGGACGCATCACGGGGCGACGGACCGGTGGATGCGCTTTACAAGGCGATTGACAGGATAACAGGAATTTCGCCGGTGCTGAAGGAATACAAGATAACAGCCATAACCGGCGGACAGGACGCCCAGGGAGAAGTGACCGTGTCGCTTGAAGCCGAGGGGATGAAGGTGCCGGGAAAGGGCGTGAGCACCGATATCATAGAGGCAAGCGGAAAGGCGTATATCAATGCCATCAACCGCTACCTGATGAGGAAAGCCCTGGGCAAGACCAAATATACAGGAACCTGAACACCGGTATCGGGAAATCAGAAACAGGACGAAAGGCAAGAGCAATGACGATAACTGAGAAAATAATAGCCGCACACTCGGAAAAAGATTCCGTAAGTCCGGGAGAGTACGTGGAAAGCAAGGTGGACCTTGTCCTGGCAAACGATATAACGGCTCCCCTGGCAATAGAGGAGTTTGAAAAAGCAGGGGCAAAGAAGGTCTTTGACCCGGATAAGATTGTTCTTGTACCCGACCATTTCACGCCGTGCAAGGATATAAAGAGCGCTGAACTTGTCAAGACGCTCAGGCGATTTGCAAAGACACACGGGGTGAGATTCTACGAGATAGGAAGGGTTGGCATAGAACACGCCCTGCTCCCCGAGGAAGGGCTGACGATGCCAGGCAATTTCATCGTAGGTGCAGACAGTCACACCTGCACATACGGCGCGGTGGGGGCTTTTTCCACGGGGATGGGAAGCACCGACATAGCGGCGGCAATGGTCACGGGCAGTGTATGGATAAAGGTACCGGTATCCATCAAGTTTAATTACACGGGGAGGAGAAACAAGTACGTCGGCGGCAAGGACCTTATACTTTACACGATAGGCAAGATAGGAGTTGACGGCGCATCATACAGGTCAATGGAATTCACGGGTGAGACGATAAGAAACCTGCCCATGGACGACAGGTTCACGATCTGCAACATGGCAATTGAGGCCGGGGCAAAGAACGGCATCATAGCACCTGACGAACTGACCCAGTTATACCTGGAGGAAGTCACCGGCCGCACGCAGGAAACAGAGCTCGGAAGCGATGACGACGCGGAATACGGGGAAGTAATAGAGATTGATGCCGGCAGGATCCAGCCCCAGGTCTCCGCCCCTCACCTCCCGTCCAATTCCGGAAACGTGGAGGAATTCGCCGACGTGAAAATAGACCAGGTGGTCATAGGGTCGTGCACAAACGGCAGGATTACGGATATGAGGCGTGCCGCCGGCATAATGAACGGACAGACGGTGCATCCGGAAGTCAGATGCATAATAATACCGGCAACCCAGAAGGTTTACAAGCAGGCCCTCAAGGAAGGTCTGATAGATATATTCCTCAACGCTGGCTGCGCAATAAGCCCTCCGACCTGCGGGCCGTGTCTGGGCGGACACATGGGAGTTCTGGGCAAAGGCGAGGTCGCCATTGCCACAACGAACAGGAATTTTACCGGCAGGATGGGACATCCTGAAAGTTACGTTTACCTTTCAAACCCCGAGGTGGCCGCGGCCAGCGCAATAAAAGGAAAAATCTGCCATCCCGACTACATATAACCTATGCGTGCTTATCCTGCGGGGAAACAAATAATGGCAGTGAGAGATTCCACTTTATGGCGGATAATCTTACAAAAAGTGTTGCCGCAATGGAGAAAAGGGCAGCCAGCGACGGTATTCCGCTGATTTTTATGCCAGCTATGAATGCAAGCGCCCCGACAAGGGAAGCGGTCGCATAAATCTCCTGCCTCAGAATCATCGGAACCTCGCCGGAGAGCATATCCCTTGCCATCCCGCCCACCACGGCCGTTGTGATACCCATGATGACTGCGACGAATGAAGAATGGTTGTAAAGAAGGGCCTTCTGCGCTCCCACGACTGTGAAAACGGCAAGTCCCAGAGCATCCGCATAGATGAGCCCCTTGTATGGAATTGCAAGAAAACGGGCAAGGATGAAGGTTGCTATGCCCATGACTATGGCGACCCCGAGATAGAGAATGTCGGCTATCCAGAATATGGAGCGGATACCGAGGAGTATATCGCGGACAGTTCCCCCTCCGAGAGCGGTGACACAGGCAAGAACAATGACCCCGAAAACATCCATCCTCTTGCGGCCCGCGGCAAGGGCGCCTGTTATGGCAAAAACGCCGGTTCCGATGAGATCCAGCACGTAAAGTATACCATTGCCCATCTTGTAATTTTACTCCAGATGACAGTAACTTACAATCATAAATTCCGACATAAGGAAAATGGTTGGTAACCGTGTCTTGTTTCGGGAGCGATTTCCCGCACACGCTTTCGGCGTGGACAAAACTATGCAACTCCGAAACGAGCCTCGCCGTGCTCCCCAATCCACTTCATCGGGGCCACGGCTACTCATTTCTCCATTCTGCTTGTTTTGTTGCCACGCCTCCGCTACCGTGCTTGGAAATCCTCCCTCGTAGACACATCTGCTTATAGCGGAATTTTAAATTACAATACGGAGAGTTGAATTTGGTCGTGATTTATGGTATCTTCTTGCGTTGCATATACGAAGAGACGGAACGAAACAGTTTGCAGGGAGGCACGATGGAGGCAAGAGGCAGGGCATGGAAATTCGGAGACCATATCAACACCGATGACATCATTGCGGCGCGATACCTCAACACAACCGATTCCGAGGAACTCGCCGCACATTGCATGGAAACGGTTATGCCGGAATTCCCGGGCAAGGTGCGGAAAGGCGACATCATTGTCGCAGGTGAAAACTTCGGATGCGGTTCAAGCAGGGAACATGCCCCCATATCCCTCAAGGGTTGCGGAATCTCGGCAGTCATAGCCAGAAGTTTCGCAAGAATATTCCTGAGGAATTCAATAAATATCGGGCTTCCCGTGATTGAACTGGCCCAGGCAGGCGAAATAAACACCGGAGACGAGATTGATATAGACATTGAAAACGGAATTGTAAAAAACGTAACCGGAGGGAAAACGTACACGTTTGCAAAATATCCCGAATTTTTGCAGGGGATTATCAAAAGCGGAGGGTTGATGAAATGGGTGCAGGAAAGAAATATAAAATCGGAGTGATGCCCGGAGACGGGATAGGCACTGAGATAATCAGGGCGGGGATGAAGGTCCTTGAGGCGGCATCCGAGAGATTCGGGTTTTCCATGGACAGGGTGGATTATGATTTCGGCGGAGACAGGTATCTCAAGACAGGAGAAACGCTTCCTGATTCCGCGATATCGGAATTCAGAAAACTTGACGCGATATATCTCGGCGCTGTCGGACATCCTGACGTTGCACCCGGGATACTGGAAAAAGGAATCCTCCTGCGCATAAGATTTGAACTTGACCAGTACATAAACCTGCGGCCGGTCAAACTTTATCCCGGAGTCTGGCACCCGCTCAAAGACAAGGGGCCGGAACATATTGATTATGTCGTCGTGAGGGAAAACACCGAGGGTGCATACAGCGGGATAGGTGGCAGCGTAAAAAAGGGAACAAAGGATGAGATAGCCACTCAGCTTGACGTAAACACGAGGAAGGGCGTTGAAAGATGCATAAGGTATGCTTTCAAGTACACGGTCAAAAGAAACAGGAAGAAAGCACTGACCGTGGTGGACAAGGCGAACGTTCTCACCTTTTCCGGCGATCTATGGAGAAGGACGGCAAGGGAACTCAGCCCTGAATTCCCGGATATAAAACTTGATTTTGCCTTCGTGGACGCGACCTGCATGTGGATGGTTAAAAATCCGGAGTGGTTTGATGTGCTCGTGACGAACAACATGTTCGGCGATATAATCACGGACCTTGCGGCGATGACGCAGGGAGGTCTGGGCATAGCCGCAGGCGGAAATATCAACCCGGAAGGTGTCAGCATGTTTGAGCCCATACACGGCTCCGCACCCAAATACACGGGGAAGAACGTTGCCTGCCCGATAGCAACAATCTCCGCGGGCGGAATGATGCTTGAGACCCTGGGTGAAGCAAAAGCGGCGGAGGCAATAGAAAAAGCCATCATTAAAGCCACGGGCGAAGGTTTCATAAAGAGTCTGGAAGCCGGGAAGATGGGCATGGGAACCAGTGACGTGGGAGACCTGCTGGCAAAATTCGTCAAGGAAATGTAATGGACGAAAAATGGGTTGTGGTAAGATATCCAAGGACTCATGCTGAAGCATCCATAATCAAGGGATTGCTGGAATCCGAAGGTATCCCCGTATTGGTACAGCAGGAAGCCATAGGGAAAGTGTACGGCATGACGATGAACGGACTGGGGCAGATCAAGATACTCGTTCCCGCCGAAAATAAGAACGAGGCAGAACAAATTCTTCCTGAATAGCATCCCTTCAAAATTCCTGTTGACATCCCGTAAAAAAAACAGTAGAATAAGTTCAATCTAACTTTATTAGTTTTAACTAACTTCATTTCCCTGGAGGAAAGATGCTGCCGCTTATCAAGGCGGACCTGGGTAAATACAGGATCGTCAGCATTGACAATGCCTGTCCCGGCGCAAGAAAACGCCTAACGCTGCTGGGGGTTTTTGCCGGCGACGAGATAGAGGTGATTAAGTCTGCACCCGGGCCTGTCATCTTCAAGAAGGACGGTACGAGAATAGGCGTGGGACAGGGAATGGCCGATGATATCATGGTTGAGAAGTCCGTAGAACGGAGAACCCCTCGCCCATAAGACATGGAAGAAAAGGTCGTCATACTTGCCGGAAATCCAAACACGGGAAAGACCACAATATTCAACGCTCTCACCGGGCTCCATCAGAGAACGGGCAACTGGCCAGGCGTGACCGTTGAGGTCAAGGAAGGATTTTTCACGTATAAGGATATACGTTTCAGGGTAATAGACCTTCCCGGAACTTATTCTCTCACATCCTTTTCGGAAGATGAAAGAATTGCAAGGGATATTCTTGTCAGACAAAAAGCCGATGCCGTCATTACAATCGTTGATTCATCCAATCTGGAAAGAAACCTGTATCTCGTGACACTTCTTCTCGAACTTGAACAGAAGGTCGTTATAGACCTGAATATGTACGATATCGCGGAAGAAAAAGGCATTACCGTAGACATTGAAAATTTTGAAAAAATCCTGCCCGCGCGGTTTGTCAGGACTGTCGGTAATAAAAGAGAGGGAATAGACGAACTTAAGGAAGTAATTTACGAAACGGTCCGTGAGGAAACGCGGAAGGCCTCCAGGATAAATTACGGCCCTGAACTTGAGGGGATAATCGCCTCCCTTGAAAACACAGTCAAGGATATTTCGTCCCCCTACCCTCCCAGATTTTTTGCGGTACGCCTCATTGAAAAAGATACGGATTTCATAAACAGGGTAAGCAAGACGGCCGCTTTCGGTAGAATCAAGGAGATACTGGAGGGGGTTGACGCACATTTCACGGATATTGAAGACTGCCTGATGGACAAGAGATACGGATACATACACGGAGTCACAAAGGAATGTTCCTCCAGGAAAGACCTGATTGAAGAGAAGATAGAACTCACAAGCAGACTGGACAGGATTTTCACGCACAGCTTTTTCGGCGGAATTATCTTTCTGTTCTTTATATGGCTCACGTTCACCATCGTCTTCAAGTGGGGAGGGCCTTTCCACTTGCTTCTCGGCAAACTCTTCTCTTTCATCGCCGTGGGTGCGGCAAGAACGCTTCACCTGCTTCATTTCCCGGAATGGAGCGTGTCCCTGGTTACCGAGGGAATCATAACGGGAGTTGGCTCCGTGCTTGTCTTCCTTCCCAATATCTTCCTGCTCTTTTTCATATTTTCAGCCCTTGAAGACTCGGGGTACATGGCCAGGGCGGCGTTCGTCACGGACAGGCTGATGCATAAGATAGGGCTTCACGGCAAAAGCGCCATACCCATGATACTCGGGTTCGGATGCAACGTCCCGGCAATCATGGCAACAAGAACGCTTGAAACAAAGAAAGACAGGATAATCACCATAATGGCACTGCCCTTCATGAGCTGTTCTGCGCGCCTGCCGGTTTACCTGCTCTTCACGGGCATATTCTTCAAGAAACAGCAGGGCACCATACTTTTCTCCCTGTACTTCACGGGACTCATCATCGGACTGCTGACGGCAAGATTGTTCAAATCACTGTTTTTCAGGGAGGAAACGGTCCCCATTATCATGGAACTCCCTCCCTACCACGCACCTGACATAAAGGGGATGCTGGTCTCCGCATGGGAGCGCTCCTTCCTGTTTCTGAGAAAGGCCGGGACAATGATATTCGGAGGCGTGGTGATAGTCTGGTTCCTGAGTTATTTCCCTCTTTCGGCCGGCTACGCTACCGAGAATAGCTTTACCGGCATTATCGGCAGGACGTTCTCTCCCGTGTTAAGACCAGCAGGATTCGGCTTCTGGCAGGCAGGCGTGGCGCTTCTCTTCGGGCTCATCGCCAAGGAACTCGTCGTCGGCACGCTTGCAACTGTATCCGGGGGAACAGAGCCCCTTCTGGGAGGGCTGTCCCGCCTCTTCACGCCGGTCTCTGCATACGCATTCATGCTCATGACTCTCCTGTACATCCCGTGCCTTGCAACAGTTGCCGTAATAAGACAGGAGGCAGGAACAAGATGGGCGGTATTTGCAACGGCATGGTCTCTTTTTATCGGCTGGACTGTGGCCGTGCTTTTCTACCAGGTTTTCAGGTTTTTTTAGGAGGAACGAAAATGCTTACGCAGAGTCTTGAGGATTACCTTGAGGCAATAACAATACTGGAAAAAAAACATGGCAACGCGAGAATCAGGGATATCGGAAGACTGCTCAAGGTCAAGAATCCATCCGTTGTCTCAGCCATCAACATCCTCGCGGACAGCGGTTATGTTTCCCATGAGAAATACAGTTATGTTGAACTTACCAGGAAAGGGAAAAAAGCGGCAGAAAAGATACACAAAAAACACCGTGTCATAGTGAAGTTTCTGAGGGATATCCTCAAGGTGCCCGCAGACACGGCAAGGAACGACGCCTGCAGGATTGAGCACGTCATCAGCGAAGAAACCTATGGGAGAATCCTCTCTGCCGTCGAGAAACCCAAAAAATAACCTCCCCCCTCTTCTTTTGTGACCTGCTCTAATTATATCTAGCGCAGTTTCCAGGGGCAAGGTCACAAGGATTCGTTGGAAATCAACAAATTTCTGCTGTTTCCATGATTCATTGTTCTTAGAGAAATGAGTAGATGATTTTGGATTCTGCTACAATATCCACCTCTGGCGAATGTTTCTCAAACTCATAACGAAAAGTGCAGTGCAGAATGTTATTAGCATCAGGAAGTTAAAAATAAGCGGCATATTTCCTACCTGATGAATAGAAGAATGAAGCACATCAGCTCCGTATGTGAGCGGTAGAGCATAAGAAAGCGGCTTCAGCCAGGCAGGAAGTTGTTTAACAGGAAAAAACAGCCCGCAGAGAAAAAGCATGGGGAAACGAATGAAGTTTGAAAATGTCTGGGCTTCAAAAACCTCGCTTACCGAAACTGCGATGAAAAGTCCAAGGAAAGTGGAACTTGCCGCTATGAAGATTATTGCAGGTACCAGAGTCACCCAGTTAAGTCCGGAAAGGTCGGCGAAAAAAGAAGCCATGATAATGGGTACAAATGCGTTGGCAATACCGAAAATTATTGC
>CAYOFY010000062.1:0-9050 GCA_964403465.1 uncultured bacterium | reverse complement strand
CTATGCGACCCCTCCGTTGAGTTTTTTATTATAACCTTAAAGGGGAAAGTAATCCAATTCCAGTTTTGTATTGCAATCGGTTCTATATCTCTTTTGACAGGGAAATTATGCGGTGCCAAAATTTTCTGCAGGAATTCAAAAAAGAAAAAGGGTGGACATATATTCCACCCTTCCTCTCAAATACAAATTCTCTCAAAATAATACTTTTGATGCGAATTTCTCAGAAGGCCTTTTTTACTTTTTACGTTTTTTCCTCTTCTTGCCTCCGCGCGCCATCTGCGCTTCGCAGAGATTTCCCGCTCCGTCAACATAATACATATATCCCTTCTGCCTCTTTACTGCGCCTCTAAGCAAAATCTTTCCCATCTTCTCCTCCTTTTTTTCTTCTTACAGAATCAATTTTATTATATCATATCACAGAAGTCAAATAAATTTCAAACAAAAAAATTTCAACCTCTCCCTCGCAGGAAATTTTATTTCCACATTCCTGATTAAAATTGAAAATCCGGGATGAATACGGACGGCATGCTCCAGCAGTCATTTCCATGCGGCTCTCCCGAAGGCTTCAAGGTCGTCATAGGAATTCCGCCACGTGGTATACATGGCGCCGATGACACCGGGGATACTCGCGCTGTCGTCCAGCCATGTGCGAATAGTCTGCGGAGGGCCGTCGTAGTAGCCTGCAAGAATCTGCGAATAACCTCGCCCGGCAAACCATGGCATATTCTGTTTCCGTTTGGTAACGCTTGGCTTTCCAGAGATGCCAGTTATGACCGGCCCCTCATCGCCGATGACCATTCCATTAACCGGATCCGCCAGTTGTTTTGTGGTACAAACAGGTCTTGTTACAGGAAGCATGCGTGATTGCAGGCTGCGGTCTGGCAAAACCGGCCTTCATTTGTCCATGTATTCGTTCAGTATCTGCCGGGATTTCTCCGGGCTGCCGTCCTGCGGCAGGAGGTTATTGTTGCTGCGCAGTCCCGGGTTGGCGCCATGCTTGAGCAGGAGTTCCAGGACATCATACGCGGAACTGTTTGCCGCATCAAAAAGCGGAGTTCTCCCGTAAGAATCCGGGCTGTTAGGGGCAGAGCCGGCGTCCAGCAGTTCCTGCACCACCTCCGTATTATTTTTGCCCGCAGCCCAGTGCAGGGCTATTCTGCCCCACCTGTCCTTGGCCGATATATCAGCGCCATTTTCCAGAAGTAATCTGACCATTTCAGGCCGGCTTTCAAGGGCTGCGAAATGAAGCGGCTGCAAATGGTCGTTATCGACCGCAGCTACTTTTGCGCCTTTCCCGATGAGCAGGACCGCCGCCTCGGCAGAACCTTTCTGTGCCGCAGCGTGCAGGGCGGTTCTGCCTCTGGCGTCCCTGATTTCCAAGCAGGATTTATCCTTTGATAATAACTGCCGGACTATTTCCGGGTTTCCGTTGCGGGCGGCGCGGTGCAGGGGGGTTTCGCCTGATTTGTCCCGCATCCTGACGGGAGCGCCGGCATCCAGAAGGAGTTTCACGGTCTGCGCATGCCCCCGGGATGCCGCCAGGTGGAGGGGCGTGCGTCCCCAGCAATCCCGCACAGCAGGCGAGGCTTTTGCTTTCAACAGGATGCGCACCATGTCATCATAACCGAGCTGGGCGGCGATATGAAGGGCTGTCAAACCGTGTACGTCCTGTTTATTGATGATGTTTTTTTGCTTGAGCAGCTTCTCCGCTGCACTCAGGTCGTTATCGGATGCCGCAATATACAGGCAGGTGCGTCCGCGCAGGACATCAGGTGTGCCGCTGAAATCATCACATGCAAGGCGTTGATATACATCGGCTGAGGTCATCCAGAGCACGGCTTCCGCGAGGAACCCGCTCGTGGGAAAAACCTTCAGTTCGAAACCGGGAAACCGGACTACAGCGTCGTCATAGCTCCATTGCTGGTCAACAATGTACTCGTCGGGCATTATGCTGTCCAGTTCCTCGGAAAAAAAAGTGGCTATGGACCATGCCATCCTGGTTCCTGCATGCCGGGCATCGTCAACTATTGAGGAGTTCTGAATCATGCAGAAGTCCACGTAGAATAGAAGGTCATCTTTTGCAAACTTCAGAGTTTCCCTGATATGTGTCCAATCGGTGTTTACGGGAGGGAAATATACCGGGTCATATGCTACCCTGGCACGCTGAATTATCGAATGTCCGGACAGGAAGGAATATACCTTACCCTCTTTACGGCCTGCAATTCTTTGCGCCGCCTCCATACTGATTGCCCTGATGGAACCCGTCTCATGTTCAATCAGCGATTCTGTTTCCCGTCGGAGACGTTTGAGAAATGCATGTCCCGCCACTCCCGGTGCCATCGGTTCGGGCCTTTCCCTGTAGAAATCGTTGCCTTGGCCTCCCGGTCCATAAATGTAAACGTTGCGCTGGGCGTACTGAAGGCCTCCCGTGACATGGAACCCCTGGTACACAAGAGGCATCTTCCCCAGACGGGTGCATGCGGCTGTGAATTCGCCTGTCCACGTCCATAATACGGCAATATTGGCCGGTTTGTGCGTCGGGATGAAATATTCGCCGTTTTCATTGCGGAACAGGCCGCCTCCTTCGGCTGCATGGTTGGAAAAATCGGCATCAAACGGTATTTTCCTCTTCTTCATATCCCCCAGCAGGTCTGAGGCCCCGAAAACTATGACATAACTCCCGGAATTCTTGTGTGCACGGATTCTCTCTCCATCTTCTTCGGAGCCGCCGGGGCAGAGGAAGTAGAGGACTATACCGGGGTCAAAGGGAGGTTGTCGTCTCGCCGCCGATTGCATGCGCATCATTCCTCCGCAGCGGCCCAACGCTTCGCCCACGGCTCCGGGCTCTCCGTCGACTCCTATGGGCCAGCCCTTTTCCACATGTAGTCTCGCAGCATATTCAGCGCTCGGGAGCATCCTATCCACATCATCTTCCATGCTTGCCAGGCAGCCCCGTATCCATCCGGCATATCTGTCTGCTCCCGGAACAAACCTTGCGTTTTGTGCTACAGGTTTTTGCCTGACATGACAAGGCGCGCATCCTGTAAGAATGGCAGCAAGAACGGTTATTGAAAGAAACCGGAGATTTTTCGCGATAATTTTTTTCATAAAAAATTGGAGCGCCAGCGTTACCGGCGCTCACACTTATCTTAAATCATTACTTCCTTTTGTCAAGCAAAAAGGTGCCAGTTTCCTGCAAAGCCCCATCCCTTTGTGTGTTTTTCAAACGGGTGGTATCATACTATTGGGAATGGATAAATTAACGAATGTTCTGAGCGTGATTGTGGGCAGGGACGGCCTTCCCTGTCCGGCACTGTGCCTGGCAGTGAGGGACAAGTTGTGGTACCTGTTTCAGGACAGCTCCGGTTTGTGTTTCAGGAACATGGAGAGAGGCGTTACACATGATTATACCGTGGCAGCAATGAAGGAAAAGAAGTTCGGGATATACCGTGAGATGATTCTGAAATGGAACCGGATAAGCCTTATTCTAAAGGGTGCCAGTGATGACGAGGTAAAGAGGATTCTGCTTGAATCAAGGAAGTCGGCTGAAACCGCCAGCGCCGCAAAGTCGGATTTCCTTGCAAGTATGTCCCATGAACTGAGGACATCCCTCAATTCAATCATCGGGTTTTCCGAGATTCTACTTGACAATATGACGGGTACTCTTACCAATCAGCAGAGAGAGTATGTCACGGATATCATGGAAAGCGGGAAACACCTGCTGGAACTGATAAACGATATACTTGACGTATCAAAGATAGAAGCAGGAAAGATGGAGCTGGAACTGGAGGAATTTTCGCTGAAAGACCTTCTTTTGCGCGGTGTGAACATGTTCAAGGCAAAGGCGCTGAAGCACAATATAAAGGTGACCGTGGCCATATCCACAGAGATAGGGAATGTACTGGCGGACAGCACAAAGGTGAAGCAGGTTCTTTTCAACCTGCTGAGCAATGCCATGAAGTTCACGGCAGACGGCGGGCAGATGGGGATAACCGCAAAGAAAACAGATAAGGAGATACAGGTTACGGTCTGGGATACTGGGATAGGGATTGAGAAGGAGGACATTTCGAAATTATTCATGCCTTTCCAGCAGATTGGCAGGACGCCGGCTGAAGTACAGGAAGGGACTGGGCTCGGCCTTAACCTTAGCAGGCGGCTGGTTGAACTGCAGGGCGGAAGAATCTGGGTGGAAAGCGAGACAGGCAAGGGGTCAAAGTTCAGTTTCACCATACCTGCGAGGGAGTGAACAATGGCACGAATACTAATCGTTGAGGATAACGAGAAGAATCGGAAACTTTTCAAGTTTATTATCTCATCGCTGGGATACGAGGTGCTCACTGCGAATGATGGCAAGGAGGGGCTGAGAATTGCCGCGGAGTATCTCCCTGCCCTGATACTCATGGATATAAAGATGCCCGTGATGGACGGAAATGTTGCAATGAGGGCCCTGAGGGCAGATGAAAAGACCAGGAGAATACCGGTGATAGCCGTTACCGCTTATGCGATGAAGGGGGACAGGGAACGATTTCTTGCCGAAGGATTTGCCGATTATATCGCCAAGCCTGTTGAAAAGGGAAATTTTATAAAAGTATTGCAAAAGGTTCTGAAGGAGAAAAAGGATGGAGGAGACAAAAAAGCCGAGGATTCTGATAGTCAACGATAATGACTCGGAACTCCGCTTGATGAAAGCGCTGCTTAAGAACGAGGGATATGTTTTTGAGACTGCAGGAAATGGTCCTGAGGCTATAGGAAAAGCCGGCAGTTTCATGCCCGATTTAATCCTTCTCGATATCCTGATGCCGGAGATGGACGGCTTTGAGGTCTGCCGTAAACTCAAGGAGAATCCGGAAACCCGGTATATCCCCGTGGTCTTTGTTACCGTGCTGGAGGATAAGGAAACACGGCTTCATGGACTGGAATGCGGGGCGGTTGATTTTATTACAAAGCCAATAGACAGGATAGAGTTTAAGATGCGTGTAAGAAACATTCTTAAAATAAAGGAGTTCGAGGATTTCCTGAAGCAGCATGCTGAAATCCTCCGGAAAGAAGTTGATAGACAGACCAGAAGATTGCAGGAGGCCGTTGAAAAACTTCAGAAGACTACGGAAGACGTCATTCAGATGATGGCAAAGATGTCGGAGATAAGGGACCCTTATACGTCGGGACACCAGCGCAAGGTCGCCGAACTGGCGGAAGCCATTGCGGTGGAACTGGGACTGGATAAGGATACCGCAAAAAGCATCCTTATGACGGGGATAATCCATGATGTCGGCAAGATAGCTATACCAATAGAACTGCTGACCAAGCCTGGGAAACTCACGGATATGGTATTTGAAATAATAAAAACCCACTGCAGGGAGGGTGCTGATCTTGTCAAGGGGTTTGATCTACCATGGCCTGTCGCGGATATACTGATTCAACACCATGAGCGGTTGAACGGAAGCGGTTATCCTGAGGGATTAAAGGGTGATGCAATCAGAATAGAAGCAAGGATACTGGCGGTTGCGGACGTCGTGGAAGCGATGAGTTCCCACCGGCCATACAGGCCGGCTCTCGGAGTTGAGAGAGCAATGAAGGAGATAAAAGAGAACAAGAATGTTCTCTATGACCCGGAAGTTGTGGATGCATGTGAGAAGGTTATAAGAAAAGGCACGATTAGACTGAATAGTTAACGGCAGAATTGTCGGTCTCTCACCTGGAATGCTTATTCCATATAGAAAAGAATAACGGCTGCCGTTGTTTTTCAGGAGAATATATGCGGAAGAATGGTTGTAAATGGGTGCGTGGAGTGTCTCTTCGCCGAATCGGTAACTTAGAGGTAGGATTTACCCTGCTTGAACTGCTGGTCGTGATCGCGATAGTGGCCATCCTTGCATCCCTGCTCCTGCCCGCTCTCTCAAAGAGCAGGGAGAAAGCGAAGCAGGCGGTCTGCGCCGCCAACCTGAAGCAGATAGGGCTTGCATTCCAGCTCTATCTCCAGGATTACGGCGAGATTTTTCCCTGCGCTGATGACCCTGTGAGCAGCGAACCCGTGTACTGGCTGTGGATGGGCAGGGGATGGAGGAGGTTTGCCGCTCCGTACATAGGTTCCAACATCTCCTCAAAGAGCATGGGCGTCCTGTTCTGTCCTTCCGACCGAACGGCGCCGCAGAAGTGGGAGTCAACGTCCTACGGCTACTCAATGAGTTTCTACCATTCCCCGGAGCAGATAAACCTTATGGACTCGGCAGGTCATACGTATGATGCGGGAAAGAGAGTCCCTTCAATTCCGCAGAAATTGGGAAGGGTGCTGCATCCGGGCAGGAAAGCGCTCATGGCGGAGTGGCTGGATAATCACACGGGAGGAAGCAGCGGATGGTGGGCATGGGAGGGCAGCAGGAACTATCTGTTTGTTGACGGGCATGTTGAGTTCCTGCCGGCGCGAGGGATTACCGCTGCAAACGATGGACTTCTCGATATAAACCTTACGGTCAACGGGATAGAGGGAAAGGACAGGGAGTGAGGGGGGAATAATTTTTGGAGAGGTTAGAGGAGATGTGCTATAATTACCAGTTAAAATTCTTGACAACTGACAGGAGAAAAGGATGAAGATTGTGGTATGCATAAAACAGGTTCCGGATACCTTTGAGGTGAAGATAGACCCGGAGACCAAGAGGATTGTGAGGGAGGGTGTGGAGAGCATTATCAATCCGTATGACAACTACGCCATAGAGGAGGCGGTACGCATCAGGGAGAGGTTCGGCGGAACTGTGACGGCCATTTCCATGGGCCCGCCTCAGGCGGAGAAGGCGTTGAGGGATGCCATTGCGATGGGAGTGGATGACGCAGTCCTCCTGAGCGACAGGCAGTTTGCCGGGAGCGATACGCTGGCCACGTCCTACATTCTGAGCTGCGGCATAAGGAAGATGGGGGATGTTGACATAATCGTCTGCGGAAGGGAGACGCTTGACGGCAGCACCGGCCAGGTGGGTCCGGAGATTGCGTACCATCTTTCACTTCCCTACGTGACCTACGTCAGCAAGATCAGCAACATATCGGAAGGCATCATGGAGTGCACGAGGCTGATGGAAGACCACTACGAGGAACTCAAGGCAAGACTGCCGGTTCTCATCACCGTCATAAAGGAAATAAACCAGCCGCGCATCCCATCGCTCAGGGGAATGATGAAGGCAAAGAAGGCGCAGATAAATCTCTGGCAGTGCTGCAATGTTGAAGGGGAACAATGCAATTACGGGCAGGACGGCTCGCCGACAAGGGTCGTTGACGTGTGGACCGAGCAGATGCAGAAGTCGGGTAGGAAGGTGCAAGGGGAGACCGAGGAACTTGCCTCTGCGCTGATGACCGAACTGAAAAATCTGGGGGTTCTGTAAGATGGCGATCATCAAGATATTTCACGACAGGTGCACCCTGTGCAGGAAGTGTATTGACGAATGTCCCTTCGCGGCGATAGAGATAAGGGAAGGCAGACTCTTCATCAACGAGAGCTGTACCCTGTGCGGGCTGTGCGTGAAGGCGTGCCCGGAAAATGCGCTGGAGAAGGAGGAGAAGCCGGCTTACAGGACGGACCTGGATCATTACAGGGGGATATGGTTTTTCGCCGAGAGCAGGGACGGCAAACTCTCGCACGTCGCATACGAGATGCTCAACTCGGCCCTCAAGCTCAAGAAAGACCTGGGGGAGGAGGTTGCGGGTGTTCTCATAGGCAGCAACGTCAGGAGTCTTGCCGCGGAACTCGGGAAGCGCGGAGCTGACAGGGTGTATGTCGTGGACGACCCCTCACTCGGCCATTTCCAGGAAGAGCCCTACGCGTTGGCCATGGCGCAGGTTATCTCAAAACATCTCCCGAGCATAGTCCTTGCCGCCGCCACGATGATAGGCCGTTCTTTCGTCCCTTCGGTTGCGGCGCGGATCAGGACAGGGCTTACCGCGGACTGCACGGACATAGGGATTGACCCCGAAACAAAGTTGCTCATACAGACCAGGCCCACGTTCGGCGGGAATCTGATGGCCAGGATTGTCTGCAAGAACCACAGGCCGCAGATGGCGACGATAAGGCCGAAGATTTTCAACGAAGCGCCGGTGATAAACAATAACGGAAGTCCGGAAGTAATAGAGGAGGTTTTTGACGCATCAGGCATGCAGGGCAGGGTAGAGCTGGTGGGCAAGGAAAAGGTTGAGAATATCGTTGACCTGCAGGAAGCCGAGGTGATTGTCTCGGGAGGCAGGGGCATAAGGGATCCCAAAAATTTTGCGCTCATAAGGGAACTTGCCGACCTTCTCGGAGGAGCCGTCGGCGCTTCAAGGGCCGCGGTTGATTCCGGCTGGATACCCTATCCCCACCAGGTGGGGCAGACTGGAAAGACGGTCAAGCCAAAGATATACATCGCCTGCGGGATTTCAGGCGCCATACAGCACCTTGCGGGCATGCAGACGTCGGACTATATCATCGCGATAAACAAGGATCCTGATGCGCCGATATTCAGGGTAGCCAACCTGGGTATAGTGGGCGACGTATTTGAGGTTGTGCCCGCCCTGATAAAGAAGATAAAGGAACAGAAGGGGGGAGGATAACAATGGATATCGGTATGATTTACGCGTTGACAGGAGCGGCTCTTGCTGTCTTCCTGTCTGGGACCGGCTCGAGCATAGGCATAGGGTATGCGGGAAGCGAAGCCAACGGCGTTCTTTCCGAGGAACCGGACAAGTTCGGGATAATGTTGCTCCTTGTGGCCCTCCCCGGAACGCAGGGCATATACGGGTTTCTCACTGGTTTCCTTGTCCTGATGAAGGTCGGGATTCTCGGCGGAAAGGTTGCCGCGGTGAGTTCCGGGCAGGGTCTGCAGATTCTTATCGCGTGCCTGCCGGTGGCAATATCCGGGCTTTTTTCCGCCATACACCAGGGCAAGGTCTGCGCCGCGGGGATAGCGGTTGCGTCAAAACATCCGGAAGCCAGCATGAAGGCGCTGGTTTACGGTGCGATGGTGGAGACATACGCGGTTCTGGCTCTCGTCGTTTCCATATTCCTTCTCCTTGCGGTCAAGTTATAAAGA
>CAYOFY010000061.1:0-9542 GCA_964403465.1 uncultured bacterium | reverse complement strand
GGGGTTCGTGCTTCTCATCACCGTGAAATAACAAAATGGGCGCACGTGGATTCGAACCACGAACCCCCGCGTTATCAGCACGGTGCTCTGCCCTTGAGCTATGCGCCCACAAAATGCTCTCTACCCCGTAGTAAAAACCGTGCAAGAAGGATTCTTGCTGTTATTGTGAATCCTTCTTATTGTTCTTGCTTCCAGCAAGAAAATCTTCCAGATATTTCTTTACAATGTCTTTTGCGCCTAAGGCAAAGGCGAGCGCAGAGCCGAAAGCAAAAGCAGCCAGCAGGATTATGAACACGTTACCAATGAATTCAGCGGCTATCCCTATCTGCTGAAGCGCTATAACAACACCGAAAATAACTATTGAGACTTGAGTCAGCTTGCCCAACACGGTGGCCTTCTGAAGTCCTATATTCCCGGCGGAGGTTCTAACGATCCCGCTGAAGAAGTTGCCGATGAAAAGGGAAAAAATAAAAATCAACAATCCCAGGATGAACTTCGGAATAAATCCCAGCAATCCATCTATCACAGTCGGTGGAATAGATACACCCGCAAAATTTATAGAGATGAAAATCACCACAAGCATGATAATCCAGTAAACCGCTATTCCGAGGAGTTCAGAAATATCCTGAGTGATGTTGCCTTTTTGCATCAGGCTCTTGAGCCCGGAATCTTCGGAAAGCTTATCAATTGACAGTATCTTGAAAAACTTTGTGATCAGCAGCCGAATAAACTTTGCCACTATCCAGCCCACAAGAAAAATAATAAGGGCTCCTATTATGACCGAAACCCCATTCCAGAATCTCTGCGTTACTTCAGCCGCAGGCCCTAACACATTCTCTCTCATAATGACCCTCCTTTTCACCCTGCAAGAGTAGTGTTTGACCGATCAACAAGAATCAAAGCAACCGCCCAAAACACTTTCTTTGCAGGGGGATACTATATATCCCGCATGTAAAATTTTACCACCATGATGCAGGTATAATCAACTTTTTTCAATGTAAGTATATTCTCTTATTTCTTTAAGCGGAGAGAAAGACCTGCCTCCGCTTTCAAAAAACTTGGTAAAAAATTCCAGGTATTGAAGTCTGCTTGTATGAACATAACCGCCCAAAAGACTTATAGCAAGATTTCCCGAGTGGCCCACAATAAAAATAAGGAAACCCAGTACATAGCCTACAAAAGGTATACCTGTGGACATGAAAACTATTTCGTTTACGACAAATCCCAGAACCGCACTCGTAAGCCCGAGCCCGAAAAGACGGCTGTAGCTGAGGATGTCTCCAAGTAAATTGCCTGCTATTACGCTATAACCTCCATTAAGCGCCCAGAAAAGGCGCATTATCAAACCCTTCTGGCTTTTTGCTTTTATAACCATCAGGTAGATAAAGGAAGCACTCAACAGTATTCCAGGGATTTTAATAAAATCCCCGGGGATTATGCCTTTTCTTGCCTCAATGAAAACCAGTACCAGTAGGGCGGTCATTATCTGTATGGACAATAAAGCAAATGGTTCCTCGGATTTCTTGGTACCATACTGTCTGATAGAGGCGAATAGATTAAGGGTAAGTCCCCACAAAATCTGTAGATATCCGATTATCAATGTCCAACCAAGAAAGATAAAGGCTTTATCTCCCCCTTCCAGGGGATTCAAAATTACCATCCTGCTGAGCGTTCTTGTCACCATAGAGTTTTCAGGGAGGCGGTTTAACATATCTCCAAACCATCCTCCTGTAATTGCTCCCATAATGAGAGTGGCTATACCGCTGTAGAGAATGAGCCTGAGGAATTTCATCATTACTGGAGTGAACCTGAATTTCCTTATGAAAAGAAGAGAGAGAATTATAAGTACCAACCCGTAAGCGGCATCTGAAACACAGAAGCCAAAAGAGAGAGCAAAAAAGAGCGACAGAGGACCTGTCGGGTCAATATTCCTGTAAACGGGCCTGCCATAGAGGTCGGTGACCACTTCAAACGGTTCTATAAAAGTCTTGTTTTCAAGAGCAATTGGAATATCGTCATTGATCTCAGGGTCAGTTATCTGCAGATATGAGTCAGGCAGTGCCTTAATGACCAGTTTTTCTAATACGGGGGTATCTCTTTCTCTGACCCATCCTGAAAACCCCTTGACAAATCTTGAAGTCCTCAATTTTTGTTTTGCTTTCTGGTAACGCAAAACGCTGCAAGCATAATCATAGAAAACAAGTATCTCGTGCTTTATTGAAGAGATATTCTCCAATTTTTCCTGAACTCCCCGCATGACTTCACGGTTTTTCCTGTAAACAATATCGATTTTCTTCAGGATTCCGTCAGGGAGTTTGTTCCACCGTCTTATTTTTATCTGCGAACCGTTGCTTTTTTCTATCTGACCCATAATTTCTTTTCTCCGGTTAACCGGGAAAATAGTCAGAAACAGAAAATTCTTGTTGTCACTCCAGATTTCCTCGACACTGAAGCCCTGGATTTTCTCCGGTATCCTGTTTTTCTTGTTGACCAGGAAAAGGCAGAACGAAAAATTCTTCATTTTGAAAAGTTCGCAGGGAACGATATTCAATCTTCTGATCAAAAGTAATTCACTTTTCAATTCCGCGAGTTTTTTTTCAATCTGTTCTCTTCGCAGCAATTCTTTCCGTAAGGCGAAAAATTCAGCGTATTTTTTATCTATCGGAAAACTGTCGATAATCTCTTTTTCCTGAAGTCTTGTAATGACCATCTTCCCGGATGATGGTTTCCCTTCCACTTTTCCAAGGGCATCCCTGAGAAACGCGGCTTTTTCAAAAGCCTCTTCACTCTCGGGTAGCGATCTGGTGGAATTTTCAAAACCAAACTTCTCGGGCAGCGGATTTATTTCAACCATCTCTTCTTTCTGGAGTTCCTTCAGAACCTCCAGGTGATTTCCACTGAAGAACAAATAAAACTTTTTCATCCGTGCTATCACTATCACTCCTTGTTTATCTTTACATACTTCTCGGTCAGATCACAACCCCATGCAGTTGCGGAAAAATCGCCTTTCTTAAGGTCTATTTCTATCACTATTTCTTTCTTTCCCATTCTTTTGCGCAGTTTTGCCTCGTCGTGCTTGACAGGATTCCCGTCATAAACCCTTGTCCCGCATAATGAAACGTCTATCTGTCCGGTGTCAATCCTTGCGCTGGACGAGCCTGCCGAGGCAAGAATCCTGCCCCAGTTTGGCCAGCATCCGTAAACCGTTGATTTTACCAGATTTGAACCTGCGACTTTTTTCGCAACTCTCTTTGCATCTCTCTTGCACCAGCCGCCTTTTACCCGAACTTCTATCAATTTGCCGGCTCCTTCTCCGTCAGAGGCAATCATCTTTGCGAGATTTATACATACAGATTTTAACGATGCAAGAAATTTCTCATACTCATCAGTTCCCACACGGATTCTCTTATTACCCGCCCGGCCGTTTGCGAGACACACCACCATATCGTTTGTGCTCATATCGTTATCAACAGTGACCATGTTGAAAGAATCCTCCACTGATTGTTTGAGGGCCGCCTGAAGCGATTCTCTCTCTATGACGGCATCAGTGGTTATAAATCCAAGCATGGTTGCCATGCAGGGATTTATCATGCCCGCTCCCTTTGTCATGCCTCCTATACAAACCTCCCTATGTCTTCCCCTGATGCCAGTATCAAGCTGAAATTCCTTAGGGAACGTGTCTGTTGTCATAATGCCTTTTGCTGCTTCGATATGGTTCCCATGACTCAGGGTTTCCTTCAGATGGGGTATTGAAGACAGGATTTTCTCATATGGCAGAGGTTTTCCTATGATACCTGTGGAGGCTATCAGGACAGAGCTGGATTTTATTCCAAGTGTTGCGGAAAGCTCTTCTGCGAGGAGAGAAGTATACTTATAATTTTCTTTTCCATTGCAGGTGTTTGCATTCCCGCTGTTCATAAGAACGGCCTGTATCTCATTGTTGATGTTTCTTAGAGTCCACAACAGACTGTATGAACGGAACTTGTTCGTTGTGAAAGTCCCTGCTGCAATGCAGGGATTTTCCGAGAAGATCAGGGATACATCGTTGTCTCTTTCGCTCTTGATTCCGCAATGGATTCCTGAGGCACGAAATCCTTCGGGATAGGTTATTCCACCCTTTTCCATTTATTCCTTCCTGTTCTTGAATATATTTCTTGCAAGCAGGAGATCTTCGGGATAGGTCAGTTTCATGTTTTCCCTGCTCCCTCTGACAAGATGGACTCTTGCACCTGTTCTCTCCACAAGAACTGAGTCGTCACTCCCGTAAAATTTTTCTTTAAAGGCTTTGAGGTAAGCGTTCCTCAGCAACGTGGTTTTAAAGACCTGGGGAGTTTGAATCTGGACCATTTTTTGACGATCCGGGGTGCCTCTTACAAAAAGTCCATCAACCTCCTTTACCGTATCCTGCAGTTCAATATACGGTATGCAGGCGCCGTATTTTGTTGCACCTTCTATCAACCGTCTTAACATGGCATTTGTGAAGAACGGTCTTGCTATGTCATGAACTATTGTTATGCCGCTTCTATTTTTCAAAAAGTCTATTCCTGATTTTACTGAATCCTGCCTCTCTGTGCCGCCTGCAACAACCCGCACATTCCTGTAACTCTTTCTTAATTTTTCTTCCCATCTTTCTTCATACCCGGCCGGGAGAACAACCACGATCTCATAAGCCATTTTGCAGAACTTCTCAAGGCAATGGTAGAGCAGTTCTTTCCCGCCGATTTTTATAAAAGCTTTTGGTGTATTATTGATTCTTTTGCCGCGTCCACCTCCGGCAAGTATGACACTTATCATTTTAATTTGGCGAAGATAATTCTTCCGGTGGATGTTTGAATGGTGCTGTCGATAATGACGTCCTTGACCTTGCCCAGATGCCTTGCAGAGTTTTCCACCACCACCATTGTTCCGTCTTCAAGGTACCCTATTCCCTGACCTGCTTCCTTGCCTTCTTTCACTATCTTGAGGGGAATTTCTTCACCGCTCATGAGTTTCGGCCTCATGAGGGTTGCAAGGGTATTCAAATTGAGCACACGTATATTCTGAATTTCCGCCACCTTTGCAAGATTGAAATCGTTGGTCAGGATGTTCGCTCTTATATCCGATGCGAGTTTTACGAGTTTTGAATCCACGGCTTCAATTTCGGGGTATTCCGCATCATATATTTTCACGTCCATAGAATCATCACGGCGCAGTTTATTTAACACTTCAAGACCCCTCCTTCCTCTCTGCCTTTTCATGTCTCCCGAACTGTCGGATAACCCGTGGAGTTCCTGGATGACAAACTTGGGTACCACCACGATATAGTCAAGAAAACCGCTTTTTGCTATATCGTAAAGCCTTCCGTCAATCAATACGCTTGTGTCAACGACCAGGAGTCTTTCATCTTCCTTAATACCGTGAAGAAAAGGGAAGACAACCCCCAGTTCCTCCACACCCTTCAGTGCAATCATTATTCCCAGATAAGAAAAGGCAAAATACAGGGCAAATCTTACATAGTTTTCCTTTTCAGGATTGTCAATCGGTATAAGAAGAATGAATCTTGCAAGCAGAATTGCCGTAACAAGTCCCGCTATAAGACCTCCTATTGCAAGCAGGAGCTTTTTCAGGGGTATTTTCTCAAGAAGTATCTCTATTCCCACTATTGCCACTCCACTGAGCCAGCCTGCAAAACTTCCGATGAACCTTGAACCCGGGACGCAATAGTATCCCGTCAGGGTGCTGAACATAATGAAAAAAGCCCTTATTATATATATTCCCATAGTATCTTCTCCTCCTCTCGCGAAAGTTCTTATCAAATCACATTTCAATATATATTTTATACCAAAAAGCAAAAATGGTAAAAAGTCAAATTTTAAGCAGGATATCCATGGCTTCCTTTATCCACCTCACAGGATAAATTTGTGCGGATTTTTCTCTAATCTCTCTGAGGTTGCCTTCAGGAACTACGGCCTTACTAAATCCAAGGCGTCCGGATTCCCTTATTCTTTGATTTACCTGGCTTACAGGCCTTATTTCACCCGTCAAGGCAATTTCACCCATAACAACACATTGTTCAATCAGTTGCCTTTCTTTCAAGGATGATATGCAGGACATTGCGATTGCCAGGTCTGCAGCAGGCTCGAAGATTCTCAAGCCGCCACCTGTATTGAAATATACATCATACGAATTGAGACTAAACCTGAGTTTTTTCTCAAGCACGGCGGTCACAAGGGAAGCTCTGTTATAATCAAGACCTGCAACTGACCTTTTCGGCACACCATAATATGTCGGAGTCACCAGACTCTGTATCTCTATGAGTATTGTGCGGGAACCCTCCTGGGAAGGAAAAATTACCGCTCCGGGCAGTGTGTTCTTGAGGTCAGGAAGGAAGAGGGAAGATGCTTCCGGTATTTCCGTGAGGCCATTTTCTTCCATTGAGAAAACCCCTATTTCCATGGTAGAGCCGAACCTGTTCTTCGTTGCCCGGAGTATCCGCATATTTGATTTCATCTCTCCTTCGAAATACAGGACAACGTCAACAACATGTTCCAGAACTTTCGGCCCGGCTATTATTCCCTCTTTTGTTATATGTCCCACGAGAAAAATGGAACACCCGCGTGTCTTAGCGTAATTCAGGAAAAAACCGGCGTTTTCTCGTACCTGAGTCACGGAACCCGGAGTCGTTGGCAATTCCGGGTCGAAAATTGTCTGTATCGAATCAACCATGACAAAATGTGGTTTCAGTTTCTCAAGTGCATCCCTGACGAATGTCATTTCAGTGGTAGATAGAATGTACAGGTTTTCTGAAACAATCCCCAGGCGTTCGGCTCTCATTTTAACCTGGTTGCTTGATTCCTCGGCACTTATGTAGAGGACTTTCTTCCCCTGCATTGATATTTTCCCCGCAATGGTCAGCACAAGTGTTGATTTGCCCACGCCCGGTTCTCCGGCCAGCAGTAACAGGCTTCCGTATACGATTCCCCCGCCGGATATTCTGTCAAATTCTCCTATTGTTGTCGGTGTCCTTGCAAATTCCTCGTCTTCTATCTCTGAAATTCTTTTCGGCGGGGAGAAAGGAGCAGCTTTTTTCCCGACTCTGCTTATCACTTCCTCAATGAAGGTATTCCATCCTCCGCAATCCGGACACTTGCCAAGCCATCTTATTGACTGGTATCCACATTCGGAACAGGAGAAGATGTTTTTTCCGTTTTTCTTCATGTTTTTGTATGATGCCAGAGGTTACCAAAAGACCGAATGATATCAATATGCGTAATCGGAATTGATAATCTTCCTTACCTTCTTCTGATAAGAAGTTTCCACGGGTTTGCTTTTATATCCTGGACAAAAGCATCAAGGTCCTTGTAGAGCTGGTCACTTCTAAGGAATTTTCCGACGGTGCCCTGACCCTCTTTCAAATCCGAAACAATCACGTTCATATTCCCTGAAAGTTCATTTATTGTCTCAGAAGTTTGCTTGAGTTGTTTTGTTGCTTCCTGAAAAGTCACAAGTCCATCTTTCAGGTTGTCAAACAATTTTTCTTCTTTCATCATGCGCGCAAGCAATCCTTCGTTCTGTATCCTGAAAAGAAAATCTTGCATATCCCTTGAAAGTCTGTTGAAGGATATTGCGGCTTCCTGAATATCTTTGAAAGATTCTGTTGCTGTTGTCCCTGCTGATGCCAGTTTTTTTATTTCGTCCAGCGTATCCTCGATCTTTGTTCTGCCTGTTACCACCAGTAAATTGGTGTTATCCAGTAGTTGCTGTATTCTGGGAGCATTTGTGGCAATTACGCCCTGCATTGCTTCGCTTGTCCGCGTGAGGGTTCCCGTGAGTTCTTCAATCTGAGAAAATGTCTTGTCCATCTTTGTTACAACTCTGGCTGAATCGTTAAGTATGGACTTGATATTACCGCGATTCTCTTTATCCCCGGTTATTTCACCTATGTCCGAAAGGACACCGTTCAAGCGCACAATAATATTCTGTCCCGCTTCAACAAGTTTTTCCAGGGAAAGGGGATTTTCTCCTTCCACTATTTCGCCGGGTTGAATATATTTCTTGTCAGAACCGGGCGTTATTTCAATATATTTTTCACCGATTATTCCAAGCGTCTGTATCGTTATTCTGCTGTGGGAGCTTATTTTTATGTCACTCTTCAATCGGAGTTTTGCCAGAACCTTGGGCTGGACGTCATACAGGATATTTATCTCTCGCACTTCTCCTGCTCTCACGCCGCTGACTCTCACAGGTGAACCTGTCTCAAGCCCGCTCACATAATCAAACATAACGCCTATTTCATATCCCCTGTATTTGCTCGTGGTTGCCTGGGTGACGATAAACAGAATCACGCAAACTATACTGATAATGACAAAGATGCCCACTCGCAGTTCAAGAGATAGTTTATCTTTCATTTTTACCCCCCGGTTTCTATGAAACTCCGAATAATCGGGTTCTTGCTTGTCCCTCTCAATTCTTCAAACGTGCCAATTTCTTCAATGGTCCCATTATCAATAAGTGCTATTCTGTCGGAGATTCTGGAAGCAAGTCTAACATCATGTGTAACGGTTATATCAGTTGTTTTGAATTTCGTATGCATTTCTGCCATCAATTCTGTTATGCTCTCGCTGGTGATGGGATCAAGACCTGTCGTGGGCTCATCGTAGAAAAGTATTTCAGGCTTTGCTATCAGCGCCCTTGCGACAGAAACCCTTTTTTTCATTCCGCCGCTCAGTTGTTCAGGCAGAAAATCTTCAAAATTCTCCATGCCAACGTCTCTGAGGATTTCCTTGCCCATCGTCTTAATCTTTTCGTCGGTCAAGTCGCTGTGGTTGATGTAGTAGAAGCCGACGTTCTCCCAGACGCTCAGAGAATCGAAAAGTGCCGAACCCTGGAAGACCATGCCTATTCTGCTGCGGATTTCCATCAACTGTTTTTCCGGCAGGGATGTTGTTTTTTCCCCGAAAATATATATCTCTCCCTCCTCGGGTTTTACGAGTCCGAGGATGGTTTTCAACAGGACGGTTTTGCCACATCCGGAACTCCCCACGATGACAAGAGATTCCCCCTTTCTTACATCAAGCGTTATTCCCTTCAGAACCTCATTGTCATCGAAACCGACTTTTAAGTTTTTCAGGCTTATTATGTTGTCCATAACAATGGAGTGAAAAGTCTAAGTTGCAATCTTAAAACAAAGTCTCTGCTGATTTCTTTAACTTTCAAGCTTTAACTCTTATGTGATTTTTCGCCTCTTGCTTATGATATATATTGTAAACTCTGTTTAAGCCCTGGTCAATTGCCTATCTCAGAATAAAGGTGTATTATAAAAAAGCTGCGCGGTACGATAAGGTGCGGTTTATCAAGAATTCTGAGGATAATTTACCGATGATAGCAACAGAAGCAGTTGTTATGAAAAGATGGTTACCGAAAAATAGCCGATGGATATGGCTCCCCGGTGAAGAAAAACCTTCAAATGCCTATGCACGATTTGCCAGAAGATTCACCATGGTAAATATCCCGGAAACGGCGACCGTGCATATTTCGGCTGACTGTAAATATCTGTTTTATAT
>CAYOFY010000060.1:8129-9557 GCA_964403465.1 uncultured bacterium | reverse complement strand
CAAATCCCCCTCCCGGCACTTGAAAAAGAGTGGATAGTTGTAAATGATAGGTGGTGAGTAAAAGCGTAAAGAAAAAGCAACTAAAAGTTTGAGATTGCCGCGGGAGTTTGTCCCTGGCAATGACAAACATGAAGAGGTTAAAATATTTTGCTGTTGACCGCTGATGAGCAAGAAAACACCTTTCTGGGAAGATGCGATAATCATACTTTCTATCTTCGCATTGTGGCCTTCAGTTCTCCGCAGGGAATCCCATCTGAGCAGAATTATCATGATAGTATCCCTGTTCCTTCTGGTCTGGATATTCGTCAGAAGAATCCGGAGAATGAATAACCTCTGAAAATGAAATTACACAACAAAATCGTGGTGCTTGCCGTTACAGGATTTTTCCTTTCAGGATGTTTTGCCAATCCTTCTCTTTCATCGGCGAAAAAGAACTCCAGGGAAGGGGACAGGCTTTTTTCTTCGGGGAAAATTGATAAGGCGATTGAAAAATGGGCAGAGTCTCTGGAATACAAGCAAAACGCAGGCCTTTATGAAAAAATAATCACGGCCGTGATGTTGAAAAATGACCTTGCGGAAGCAAAAAAGTGGACCTGCAGAGGGTTGACTTATTTCCCGAATAATGTTAACCTTGCTTTTAATTTAGCGTTGATAGAGTTCTACGGGGAAAATCTCAAGGGTTCACTGGACGCCCTTGAAAGAGTTTTGAATCTGAATAAGTACTATCCCAACGCCCACTTTTTGAAAGGGTTGATCTATGAGAAAACAGGGGACAAGATATCTGCCAGAAAAGAATTTGTCAGTGAGATAAATATAAATCCCGGGTCAAAAGGAGCATGGCAAAAATTGAGGGGGTCAAAAAATGATTAGGAGGTTATATCCGGTATCCCTGTTTATCCTATTCTTTCTCTTCGCTGCTTTTTCTTACTCGGAAGGACTTGAAGATTACCTGAAGTTTTTCTCGTCAGTCTCCTCCAGAATGCCCGGGACGGAAGGACATAAACAGGCAGCAGATTTCATAGAAAAAAAGTTTAGAGAGACAGGACTCAGGAAGATTGCAAGAGAAAAATTCAGTGTGGTTGTTCCTCTTGAAAAATATGCTTTTGTCAATGCGGGAAACAGGAAAATAGAAATTCATTGTCTCTGGCCCAACCTTATAAGGACGTCCACCCTGCCGCCTGAAGGATTGGAAGGGAAACTTATATACGGCGGTGATGGCGATCTGAGAACTCTCGAAGGGAAGGATATCGCGGGCAATATCATCGTTCTTGATTTCAATTCCGGCGACAGATGGCGTATTCTTGCCATGCTTGGAGCAAGGGCATTCATATTCACCAATTCTGGAACCATCACACGCATTCAGGGCAATCAGAAATTTGTCAATATCCCGATTGATGTGCCAAGGTTTTATTCCGGTGAAAACAGTGC
>CAYOFY010000060.1:0-8029 GCA_964403465.1 uncultured bacterium | reverse complement strand
TGAATGATTTTATTCAGAAGCATTTGAGAAAAGAGCCGCTTTTCAGAAAAAGAATACCCGAAGAGGAGATAATCAATCCCAGACTCTTCATAGGACTTGATTTATCGGACGGTTCTGAAAGTCTGGGGATATGGCATAACTCCTACGATTTTTACAATCAGAAAATTTTCGCTCCGTACGGCAGAAAATTTATGTCATATTCTGAGAGCGTGAGCAGGAGGTTGGGTTATAATCCGGAGACCTCCCTGGTAAACGGCATCAGCCCTGAAAGGGGACTTATATGGCAGACCTTTCTGCCGGAGAAAATAGTGACTGACGGACAAGATGTTGTTCAATCAGGTAATCCTGCAATTTCTTTTGTTACCGTATATGACGGCAGATGGAGGGTTGATACTCCTGCGGATACTTACGGCAACCTCAATGTTTATAATGTGACAAGGCAGTCCAGGTTTATCAGAGACCTGTTGAGTACTGCACTCAATGACCCTGATTTCTTCCCTGAAGTTGCGTTTGAATTGAGAGATATTATGGGAACGCTGAATGCAAGGGTGGTTACTTTTGACCCGTCAAAGAGCTTCATTCCCAGCGACCCTGTTATCGGGGCTCTTGTAACGCCGAGAATAGTGTTTTCCCCCTCATCCGTGCTTTTCGACAAGACCTATATGGGTGTGAGAAATACCCTCATAGACATGACAGATGAAAACGGTAGAGTCAGTTTCTCAGATCTATATCTTGGCGCCAATTTAAACCTGGAAGCCTTCCGCATCGATCCTGAATCAGGCAATATTGTCCTGGCGCCTGACCTGGGCGTGGGTGGGGCTTCCCAGTATCCTGTCAGATTTTCGCTTGATTATAAGGAAAAGGACTGGATGATGGTCCTGTTCAATGCAAAAACGATAACTCTTTTTGATTTGATAGACCCCCAGTATCTTGTCCAGCTTGACAAAGTGGAAGTTCTTGATATGGCGAACAGTATTCCGAGTGAGTACGGCTATTATCTTCAATACGTCGATTTTATTCCGCTGCGCTGGACATCTTATTCTGAGCCGGTAGGTTGCATATTTGCCAATCCGCTGATGAAATTGAAGATTCTCGGTCAGGCGGGCCCCCTTGGAAGGAGACTCCTGCTTCTGAACTCGGAAGAGTCTTCGGACAGAGAAAAAGTTGAGGGACTCGGATTTGATGCCGCTGAAAATTCGGCAATATACGATACTCCTTACCAGGGTGCACACGACATGATAGTTCTTGACAGATACAGAAGAAAGAATTTTGAGCGGTTCGGCATAAGGAACGAACGGCTTGCGGAATTGCAGGAAGAATCCGAAATGCTATTGCAAAGGGCCACAGAATCCAGAAGAGGCAAGGACTGGTATGGATTCCTCAAATATTCGAGGCAATCACAGGCAGTTGAATCAAGAGCCTATCCGGATGTTCGCAATACGGCAAATGATGTTGTGAAGGGGATTATATTCTACTTCATGCTTCTTCTTCCTTTTGCCTATTTCGGGGAACGGCTGTTATTCAGTTTTGCTAAACTGGAAAAGAGGATAGCTGGTATCTTCGGCATATTTCTTGCAGTCTACTGGATTATGCGCTGGGTGCATCCCGCGTTCAAGCTCACCGAAGCTCCCGAGGTAATCCTCCTCTCTTTTATAGTTCTTGCCCTTTCGCTTATCGTGCTCTCCATTGTTGCTTCAAAGTTTGAAGAACAGATGCACCAGTTGAAAAGGGAGACTTCCAAGGTTTATGAAACGGATGTCGGCAGGATAACAGCAACGGCAACTGCTTTCTCGCTGGGTGTGGCTAACATGAAAAGAAGACCGATAAGGACCGTACTGACTGCGATAACCCTGATACTTCTTACTTTCACCGTGCTCTCTTTTACATCCATTAAGTCCTATCTGAAGTATAACCAGATCATAAGAACAAACAGACCGTCATATCAGGGTATTCTCCTGAGAGATCGCGCCTGGATTCCTCTTATGAGTACTGCTCTTGATTACACTGAGAACGAATTTTCAGGCAAGGGGGTTATCGCACCAAGATCGTGGTTTGTTCTTGACGAACTGGGCAACAAGACGGCAATTGAAATAAGGCACTCAGACCATGTGGCACTTGCCTCCGGAATCCTGGGACTATCTCCCGATGAGATTACACCGGTCAGGAAGGCAATGGTAAAGGGAGAATGGTTCAAGAGTGATAGCGAAGAAACCGTTCTGATTTCCAGGAAGATGTACGGTCAACTCAATCTGACGGATACGGATATCGGGAATTCTTATTTGTTGATATACGGTAAGAAATTTCTTCTGAAGGGAGTATTTGATGAAAAGACCGTTGATAATATAAGAGATCTGGATGATGAACGAATTACTCCTGCAGATTTTTCCGTCATACCGGAACGCGAAGTGGCAAAAATGAAGATGGAGAGGACAGCACAGGTTTTTACATCTCAGGCAAAAATTGAGTCCTTTGTCCACACTGAGGCAGAGAATATTGTGATACTTCCTTTCAAAACGCTTATGGATATGAAAGGAACACTGAATTCCATCGCCGTCGGTTTCGACAAAAATGTTGAGGGAAATAAGCTGGTGGAAGGTTTTATATCCAAACTGGCTGTAATAATCTTTGCAGGGCTGGGAGAAAAGACATATATTTACAGCAGTATGGGCCTTACTTCTTTTACAGGAATCAGCAATCTGATCATCCCCATTCTTATCGCAGCTTTGATAGTTCTTAACACCATGCTTGGTTCGGTCTACGAAAGGATAAGGGAGATTGGCACATACAGCGCTGTTGGGCTGGCACCTGTTCATATCTCATCCCTTTTTCTTGCAGAATCTCTTGTATATGCCGTTATGGGAGCCGTTGCAGGATATCTGTTAGGGCAGGTGGTTGCCAAGATCCTTATGGCTACGGGATTGCTTAAAGGACTGATACTCAATTATTCTTCGCTTTCAGCCGTATTCGCCACGATAATAATATTCATTACAGTTATGCTGTCAACGCTCTATCCTGCCAGGAAGGCAGCCCAGATGGCGGTTCCCGATGTTACGAGGAAATGGATATTGCCCGAACCGGAAGGTGATAACTGGGAATTTGAATTTCCTTTTACGGTCAGCGAATTTGAAGTTCTGGGGCTGGTCACTTTTTTAACCGAATATTATAATTCCTATCAAGACGTTTCTCTTGGCAATTTCTACACCGGAGGCGCCGCACTCAGTTACCAGAAACTGCCTTCCGACAAGAACAGATATGTTATAGACACAACGATATGGCTTGCACCATTTGACCTCGGAGTAAGCCAGGTTCTCAATGTAATAATGGAACCTATGGGGCAATACGAATTCTATACAATTAACCTCATCATGAAAAGAAAAAGCGGGGAGTCAACCGACTGGAAACGGCTCAACAGGAGGTTTCTGGATGGCATAAGGAAACAATTCCTGATATGGAGGACTGTGAGCGGAGAGGTCAAGAAGGATTACGAGAAGAATGGCAAGAAAATTCTTAATATCGCATAGCACACTAACAAGGGAAGGTAAAAATGGCGGATGAAATCAAGGAAAATATTCAATTTGAATCAGATGTCCATCTTGAACCGTTTCAGGAAGGGTTCAATATAAAAACAGTAATAGCCGCACTTTTTATTGGATTTATAATGCTTCCCGGTGCGATATATCTGGGGCTCATAACAGGCGGTGGAATAGCCGGAGCGGCACAGTGGGTAACAGTCATACTTCTTGTTGAGATGGCAAAACGGTCGTTTATTGAATTGAAAAAGCAGGAGGTGTACATAATATATATACTTGCCTCTTCGCTGGTTAGCGCCGGACTCGTACTTGGAGCTGCCGGGCTTACGTTGCAGGGAGGAGCGTTCAGCGACCTTATATGGAAACAGTATCTTGTTCAGTCCACATATGCTCAGTCTCTGGGGTTGCCGAAACATCTGCCTGCATGGGCTGTTCCCCCGGCAAACTCTGAAGCGCTCATAAAAAGAACATTCCTGCACAGGGCATGGCTGATGCCCATAGTGTTACTCTTGATTCATAACGTTCTGTTCAGGATAAACAAGTTTACGCTTGGTTATACCTTGTTTCGTATAACCAGCGATAAGGAAAAACTGCCTTTTCCCATGGCGCCCGTCGCCTCGGAAGGAGCAACTGCCCTTGCGGAAGTCAGCGGGAAGAAAGAAACCTGGCGATGGAGGGTCTTCAGCATCTCTGCCATGATAGGAGTGATATTCGGAGCGTTTTACGTCGTAATTCCCACAATCACAGGTCTTCTTATGGCAACCCCTTTTCAACTTCTACCCATTCCATGGGTTGACTTTACGTCTCAAATGGGCACTCTTTTTCCTTCTTCAACGCTGGGTTTTATGACGGAATTGGGTGTTCTGCTGACTGGCTTTGTCCTGCCATTCTGGGTTGTGACAGGTTCATTCATAGGAGCCGTTCTTTCTCAAACTTTGGGGAATCCAATTCTCTACAGGGCAGGTATTATTAAGAACTGGCAACCGGGAATGACGGCTATACCGAACAATGTGGCCACCAACCTTGATTTCTGGATAAACGCAATCATTGCGGGTGGAATAGTTGTCGGTCTGATAGGTATAGCAAGAATGGTGAATGCCTTCTTGCACGCCAGAAGAGGCACTGAGACAAAAGAGAAGGAGCATCTTCCTGCTGGAAGAGGTGATTATCCAGTAATGCTTGCTCTGTTTCTATGGTTTTGTTCAACCCTTATCTATATTCTGATCTGCCATATTCTTGTTCCACATTTCCCTGTCTTTCTTTTTGTTTTTTTTGGGTTCATATTCACTCCCTTTTTGAGTTATACATCCGCAAGAATGTTTGGAATCACCGGCGTGGCCGGCGGCATCTCTTTCCCTATGGTCCGCGAGGGGACGTTTATATTAAGCGGATACAAAGGAGCTGATATATGGTTTGCCCCCGTACCGTATTTCAATCAGGGTGGTACCGTCCAGGAATTTAAACAACTGGAACTTACGAGGACAAGATTTACATCCTGGTATAAGGCAGAATCTACATCGCTGGTAATCATGCTGTTTTGCAGTTTTCTCTTCTGGTCCATAATCTGGAGGATGTCGCCGATACCGTCTTCAACCTATCCTTTTGTCCAGAAGATGTGGCCGATGTCTGCCATGTTCCAATCCTTATGGGTAACAAGTACTCTTGGGACAGGCAAGAGCTGGATGATAGAAGCCATAAAATTCAAGTATATTCTGAACTCTTCACTTGTCGGATTTGTTCTGTATTTTGGATTGCTGTTTCTGAAGGCGCCTCTTCCTCTTTTCTACGGGATAGTCGGCGGGGTTTCCATGATGCCGCATCTGGCATTACCCATGTTCATAGGCGCTCTTCTCGGGAGATTCTATTTTGCCAGGAAGGTGGGCCCGCAGTGGAAAAAATACACCCCTATAATTCTTGCAGGCTATTCCTGCGGGATGGGGTTGGTCGGCATGGTTTCTATTGCGGTTGCGCTTATTGCCAAAACTATTTTTCAAATCATCTTCTGAAACGGTTCTGTTAAATGGCGAATTCGGATAGATAGTCGGGCATTATTATCTCGCTTGCCAATCTGCTTCTTAAGAATGAGGCGAATTCCTCAGATGCTTCCTCTTCGCCGTGCACCACAAAAATCTTCCCGGGAGGTTTCTTGAAAGCCGAAATCCATCTGAACAACTCGTTTTTGTCTGCATGGGCGGAAAAGCCGTTTATGCTCTCTACCTGTGCCTTCACCGGATAATATTTTCCCAGGATTCTTACAGTTTCGGTTTTCTTCTCAATCTCGCCTCCCAGGGTTCCCTTGGCCTGGTATCCCACAAAGGCTATCGTGGATTCCGGCCTGCAGATATTGGATATGAGGTGGTGTTTTATCCTGCCTCCTGTACACATCCCCGAACCTGCGATTATTATCGCGGAACCATTCATGTGATTTATGCTCTTTGATTCATCGGTTGAACGTGTCAGTTTCAGTAAAGGGAAATTGAAAGGGGAATGTCCTTTTCCAATCATGGCGCGTGTGTTGTCGTCAAGATATTCTGGAAATTTACTGAATACCGCAGTTACATCTATTGCCATTGGGCTGTCAACAAAAACCGGGATGTGAGGAATGACGTCTTCTCTGAAAAACCTGCTGATAAAGTAAAGGATTTCCTGGGCACGTTCTATGGCGAAGGTGGGTATGACTATATTACCGCCTGCTTTCACGGTTCGGTCTATTATTTCCGCCAGCCTGTTGCCTGCCGCTTCCTCGCTCTTATGCTCCCTGTTCCCGTAAGTGGATTCCATAAAAACGGCATCTGCTTCCTCAAAAAGAGTGGGGTCGCATAATACAGGCTTATTCCATCTGCCGATATCTCCCGAAAATATTATTCTTCTTGCCCCGATGTTTTCCTGTGCAACTTCAAGCTGAATCATCCCTGCTCCGAGTATGTGCCCTGCGTCATGGAATGAAGCATTTATTCCTTCGGAGACCTCAAAATCGGCTCCATAGGGGTAACTTCTGAGCAGGGGGGCAACTTTTTCCGCGTCTGCGGCGGTATAGAGTGGAATTGAAGTATGGAAGTCCGTTCTTCCCTCTTCCATGTGTCTCCTGCTCTTTTTCTCGGCGTCTTCTTCCTGTATTCTGCCTGCATCAAGAAGGGTTATCATGGTAATCTCTGAGGTCGGTTCGGTACAGAATATGTTCCCGCGAAATCCTTCCTTGACAATCCTTGGCAGATAACCGCAGTGGTCAAGATGGGCATGGGTGAGAATTATGGAATGTATGGATTCCGGGGGAACAGGGAAAGGTTCCCAGTTTCTGTCCTTCAATTCCCGTTCCTGATATATGCCGCAGTCTATAAGAATTCGTTTTCCTGAGATGTCCAGAAGGAATTTTGACCCGGTAACATTTTTCACTGCGCCCAGAAATCTTACTTTCATTATCCCCCCGCAATTGACAAAAGAACGTCAAGAATATAACATATCTGCATAATATCTTCAATGTATGCCAACGTTACTGGTTCCTTGCCGCCGTCCCCTGTTGTTAATTGAAAATCCGAAGGATTACTATGAGACTTGACAACAAGAAAGCGTATTTTGACTACGAGATAATAGAAAAGATAGAAGCCGGCATCGTTCTTCAGGGCCCCGAAGTCAAGTCCTTGAGAGAGGGCAAAGGAAGTATAAAAGAGTCATTTGCCAGGATTGAAGACGGAGAGATTTTCTTGCACAATTTCTATATTGCTCCCTATCCCGCGGCACTTGAAAAACCCCTGCCACTGAGGAAGAAAAAACTTCTGTTGACCAGGCGGGAGATTAAGAGACTGATTAGGAAGGGGGAGGAAAAGGGGCTTACGTTAATTCCTCTTGCGGTATATTTTAACAAGAGGGGGCTGGCCAAGGTTGAAATTGCACTTGCCAGGGGTAAAAAGATGTATGACAAGAGGCAGAAGATAAAAGAGCGTGATTTGAAGCTGGACATAGAAAGAAGACTCAAACGAGGTTGACACTAATACTTGTTTGGAGGTATCCTAATAGAAGGAAAATCATGAACCCCTCACTTGGAAAGGCGTGAGACGTGAGAGGTGAGACGTAAAGGCAATTTTGTTTCACATTTCACGCTTTTAGGAGAGTTCGGGGTAAAGGGGGCGAAATAGGCTTCGACAGGGAGAAAGCGGGGGTAAAGTTGCCTGTAGAGTTTGTCGGGAACTCTTAAAAAAACTGACAAAAAACAACTGCCACTACGGCAAACGCACTGGCTGCATAATAATGCAGTCACTCACCCATGAAAGGGTCTCCTCACCTTTGTGGAGTGAGTCGCTAAGAGGAGATTTCCTGGCTGGTTTGTCTTTCCCCTGACAGGAAATTAATAAAAAGACTGCGGAGAGTATAAAGCGTCCGGAGCGGTATATTCTCCCAGGGCAAAACTCCGGACTACACAGGTAGATACTTTGTTCACGCTCTTTCTGGACGCGGGGGCAGTACCCGCCGCCTCCACAAGAAACAGCAGCAAGTGGCAAGTG
>CAYOFY010000059.1:0-9986 GCA_964403465.1 uncultured bacterium | reverse complement strand
ACTGCCGTTTCGGCATCTGGTCAGGCAACCCGGACGGCCTTAATACCGACCATGCCACAATCATGATAACCGGCTGTGTTATTACCGGAAATGCACAGGCGGGAATATATTTCGGTACCGGCAATGCGCTTGCAAACGTCATATCCTGCGACATAGGAAATAACGGATGGGCCGGCAACAGGTTTTCAGTTGACGCTTATTCCTCTCCGGTCGGTGCAAACATACATGTTACTTCAGGGTACATGGATATAGTAAGTTTAACCAGTGCCGGAGGAGGACTGAATAGACCAACCACTGCGGATATTTACCAGGGCAACGGTCGGGTATCCGTAATAAATGCCTGGTCGGACACCCACGGGTATTTTCTTTACCAATCCACGGCTTCTCCAAGCGGAGCTACGCTTGCAAGGCATCCCGGGCAGATTACGGGCGTACGCCATTACGAGGGCGCAATGACAGGGGAAAACACCCCGGCATCCATGCGGATTATTGCCCCCGGAACTTTTGTTTCAAGTTGCCTTGTCTATGGAAATATTGAGGTGGAAGCCAACGACGTAAATAATGAATACGGGCTCGGAAGCAGGCCTGTTTTTGCCGGGATTAACTTCATACGCCCCGGCGCAACGTTTACAGGTTCCGGCGTGAGTGCCAGGAGAAGCCTGACTGTCCTGGGCAATGCCGGCAACAGCGCGCAGATACTTTTAGGCGGTGCAAATGCAGGTGTGCCCTTGAAACACAAGGGAGTCGCTGTACCCCAGATACTCGGCATGGGAGATAACCCGACACTTTTCCAGGTGCTTAATGCCACATCTTCAGGGACTGCCGTATCCTTTCATGCGCGAACCGAAGATGCAGACGAGGGACACATGCTTTTAATGAACGGTTATTTCCTGCCCACGGGTATCCTGCCCATGCAGGCGGACAAGCCGGTCTGGCTGATGGAGTTCGGCGGTTCACAGGGATGGAAACTTAAGGGGTTTGACAGGGCTAATTTTTGCTCCGAGATACCGCTGAATCTTTTCGTTGATTTCGGCGGATTGAAAGTTTCACCTGAAAATGGCAGCCGTGGCGAAGCAACGTTTCAGCCTCCGTCAAGAAGCACACCTCCGGTTTCCCAGTCAGGAGATTACTGGAAGGGAACGATATATTATGATACAGGTGTCAACAAGTTGAGGGTAAACACAGGCGGTTCCACATGGGAAGACCTGAATTAGGAGGAGAGATGAGAACTGAAAAATTAATTATAATCGTGATAATGTTGATGGGAATGTTAACTGCAGGACTTAATGCCGCAGATAACGGAGCGGCAGTGAGCAGCAGCCGAGGTTTTGTGAGTGTTCTTGACTTCGGGGCGGTGGGCGACGGCGTTGCGGACGATACAAAAGCCATACAGGCGGCCATGGACGCGGCAAAGGGAGCTGACAATACTGCTGATGGCCGCACGGTTTTTTCACTATATTTCCCTTCCATTCCCGGAGGTTTTTACAAGGTGACCGACACGCTTATTCTGGATGGAACTCACGGGCTTGTCATTTTCGGCGACGGCGCGCTTACGAGGAGAGATTCGTGGTTCAAAAATGAACATGGTAATTATGAGGCGTCTGCAACAATCAGGTGGTACGGAAAGGAATCAAAACCCGTATTCTGGGTGAAGGGCGGCACGGGAACTCCTTCCAACCCCAATTTTTTCATTACGTTCAGAGACCTTACGATATCCGGGTATCCTGAAAGCCTGCCCCGTGAAGGCGACCTTCCGGCAAATCTTGCCCTTTCGGGTATTCATTTCGGGAACCTCAAGGGAAAACCAGATAATACTCTCTGCCGCCGTGCCATAGTGGAAAATGTTTATATATCAAACTGCCGTTTCGGCATCTGGTCAGGCAACCCGGACGGCCTTAATACCGACCATGCGACTATCCTGGTAACAGGATGCGTGATATACGGAAATGCCCAGGCAGGTATTCTCTGGGGAACTGGCAATGCGCTGGTAAATGTAATCTCCTGCGACATAGGCGGAAACGGCGAGGCGGGCGATAAGTTTCCCGCCGACGCTTACTCGTTTCCAATCGGGGCAAACATCCATGTAACCTCCGGCTACATGGATATTGTCAGTTATACGAGCGCTGGTACGCCTGCGCATGCAGATATATACCAGTCAAGCGGCCGGGTATCCGTCATAAACGCCTGGTCTGATGTCTTCGGTTATTTCTTTTATCAGGCAAGCGCCTCACAGAACCTGGGGGGGTATCATAACGGTCAAATTACGGGAGTGCGGCATTTCAACGGGCTCATGACCGAGGAGGATACTCCTAATTCCATGCGGATAACCTGCCCGGGGATGTTTATCTCCAGCTGTCTTGTATACGGTAACATAGAAGTAGTATCGGGCTTAAGCGGCAGGCCTGTTTTTGCAGGGATAAACTTCATCCGTCCCAACGCGACTTTTATCGGTTCCGGGGTTGATACCCAGCGCAGCCTGACTGTTCTGGGCAATGCCGGCAATTACGCGCAGATACTTTTAGGCGGGGCAAATAAAGGTGTGTCTTTAACGCACAGAGGGAATAAAGTTCCGCAGATATTGAGCATGGGTGACAACCCCGCGCTTTTCCAGGTGCTGGGAGCGACGGAGAAGAGCAGCGGGCTGTCTTTCCACACGCGGACCGATGACGCCAACGGCAGCAATACCCTGCTGATGAACGGGTATTTCACGGCAACCGGGGTTCAACCTTTACAGGCGGACAAGATGGTCTGGCTGATGGAGTTCGGCGGTTCGCAGGGCTGGCGTATAAGGGGACACGACCCGGCCGGTTCATATGCCGAGATTCCGTTCAGTTCATTCACCGACTTCGGAGGTTACAGGGTTGCCCCGCTCAGCGGATACCGCGGCGAAATAACCTTCCAGCCGCCGGCGAGGAAAGGCCCGCCGTCATTTACTTCCGGCGATTTCTGGGAAGGCAGTATATATTATGACACGACTACGAATAAGTTGAGACTTAACACAGGCGGTTCCACATGGGTGGACCTGCACTGAGGAGACAAGAATGAAAAAGAGAATATTATTATTTTTTACCCTTTTTGTTGCTCTGGCAGTCGGAACCGGCAAGATATCTTTTGCCGGGGAATCATCAGCGAGAGGTGGGAAAGATGAATCCGGAGCCGTTTACGTCAACCTGGGGGATTACGCCAGAGGCGACGGCACGGATGAGACCGATGCGATACAGAAGGCGTTTGACCAGTTCAATGCCAGGTTGCCCGAACACAAGGGTTATGAGTTCCGGGAACAGAAGGGCGTGCTGTTTATCCCGACGCCGCCGAAGTTCTACGGTATCTCGCGCGCCATCACCATCACGGAAAAGGCGAACCTGGTAATCTGCTGCGAAACACCCGTGGCGACATGGTTGGGGAACGCTTATTTCCAGTGGCTCGGGGGAGATGAGGGGGAGATGTTCTTCTTCAATTTCTGCTGGGGACTGCGGGTGGAGAACCTGTCGCTTTCCGGCAGAGGGAAGAAGATCACGGGCATCCAGATTTGCGATTTCGGCAGGCCCTACGCCCTCAGTCTCAATCCGGGGGCGTACAACCACCCCGGCGCATTCAAGAACTCTATCTTCGATCATCTGTCTGTGCAGGATGTTGGGATAGGAGTCAAAGTTGGCATGGACGGCAGCGGCGGGGATATCGTTGGTAACTCTTTTCGAGATGTGCATATCCAGAACTTCAGCGAATACGGATTTGTCTATGCCACGGGCAACGGTGCGAGTAACACCGTTAACAATTTGCTTCTTGGAGCAAAAGAAGGAGCGAAGGAAGGCGTCCGGATTACAGGCGGACAGTTGATGATATTCAACAGCGGTCTGGGCGGAGGGCCCGTTAAAACAACAGGCGCGGCGGTGGCTGTCTATGCAGGTGGCGTAAATATCTACGGCACGTGGAGCGAATGGCTGGGTCCGTTCTTATACGGGCATCCGGCAGGCGGATATCCCGCTTCTGCCCGTGTCGATTCAAATGCAAGGTTTTCGGTTACGCTTTCAGATATCCAGCATTACCCCGGAGGTCAGGTTATGTTCTGGCGGGGCCCCGACGGCGAGGAAGCGAAACCCGAAAGCGAGAATCCCGCCCCCCTGTCCGTCGTATGGGACCAGCCCAAACCACTGACCCTTATCAACTGCTCGTTCTGGGGCGGAGTTAAACTGGGCACGGCTTCACAGTCTATTATTATTGATATAGGAACGACTTTTTCCAACCGCGAAGGACTGCAATTCACGGGAGAAGGGATTGAGAGATACGGACGGATTATCCACGTCGGCACCACGCACACGGATAACATCAGGGTAATCGAGCCTTATGTCGTTGACCGGCGCAATACACCCGGAACCGAACCGCCGAAAGCAGGCGTCTGGCAGAAAGGCGACCGCATAATGAATACCGACCCTGACCCGGCTGTGTCGTCTAAGGCATGGGCCGGATGGATATGTATAGAATCCGGCGAGCCGGGCAGGTGGGTTCCATTCGGAACGCTGGGAAAATAAAGTGAGACTAAAGGAAGGGGGGAGGCGCAGATGAAACGGTTGTTTATTTTATTCGGAATTTTCAATATCCTGACGGCCGCGGTTTTTGCGGATGAGGGGCTGCTTTTCCATGCCTCGTTTGAGAACGGAATCAATGCCGATTATGCGCAGGGCACTCCGGAGGGAAAACTCGCAGAGGGCGGGCCGAATCTTGCAGAAGGGATTTCCGGCAAGGCAATTCTTCTTGAAAAGAACCGGCTCTCATGGCAATCATCGGGGAATATACTTCCTCCGCAGGGAACTGTGACATTGTGGGTGAAACCACACGGCTGGGACCCTGAGAAGCCGAATAGGGATAATTATTTTTTCAACGCCTGTTTACCCGGCACGCCAAAAGGCGACAAGATACAGTTTTTCAAACTGCCGACCCCGATGCTCTATTTCTATATCGGAAGGGAAGGCGCAGTTCAGACGATAACCCTCACTACGCGGGACTGGGCGAAGGACGAATGGCGGTTCTTTGCCCTTACATGGGACAAGGATACAGCGCGTCTTTATATAAACGGCAAAAAGGCGGGGGAAGTCTCCGTCAAGGAACCGCCGGTTGACATCGGGGAGATGATATACGCTTCAATCAGCGAGGCAACGGTGCTTGACGAATTAAGAATCTATGACCGACCTCTTATAGCGGATAAAATAAATTCTCTCTACCTTGCGGATTACCTGAAGAGCCCGGCAGAGGAGAAAAAATCAGAAGGGGCTGCCGGAATACCGGTAAAGCTGAAGATTGTAATACCGAAAATAAAGGGGACCGCCGACCTTTCTCCCCAAAATCCAGAGGGCTGGGATGATAGCGCAGATATAACAGGCTTCCTGCAGATTCCCCAGCTGACCTACGCCCCCAGGCAGACGCGCGCGGGCATCTCCTATGATGACAAAAACCTCTACATAAGGGTTCACGCAGTGCTTGACGGGAAACCGAAAACCGAGGCGCTGAAAGATGACGGGCATGTCTGGGCTGACGAGTCATTTGAGATTTTCCTATCGCCTACCGGAGACAAGCCGCTCTACCAGCTGATATTCAATTCGGCTGATGTCAGGGCTGACCTCAAGGACGGCGATATAAAATGGAACGGCGAATGGAAAACCCTTTCGGATGTTACCGAAACCGAGTGGTGGGGGCTTGCCGTAATTCCTTTCAGGACGCTGGGTTTATCTGCTCCTTCCGCAGGTGACAAATGGCTTTTCAACCTGGGAAGAAACTGCCACAACCCCCAGTATTTTACAAATGTGACCTTTAACCTTGCTTACGCCGATATAACCAATTTCGGGGAGATGGAATTCGGAGGTCTTGACTCTTCAATAAAAGTCCATCAGAAACTGGACAGAAATAAAATCATGTCGGGGGGCGGCTTTACGGCTCCGGAGAGAGGTGAATATAAAATACAGTGGTCCCTTCTCAAAGTAGAAGAAACCATCCTGAATAAACGTTCAATCAAAGGTTTCTCTGCCATAAAAGGAGATATTGTTGCCGGCGAAACAAAAAATCTGCAGGTACAAAAAGGAGGAACGGCTTCTTTTGCTTTTTCGTATCCGGCTGAAAAAGAAGGAGAGTATTACAGTGCGATTTCAATAGCATCTCCCTCGGAACTTCTTTTCAGGCAGGTTACGCCGTTTGCGGTAAAAGACCCTTTTTCAATCACTCTTTTACCTGCCAGCAAAGACGGAATATTGAAACTTATATGGGAACTGGCGGTTGATATCGGCAGGAGTTTTCTCCTTGACGTAAAATGGACTGATACAGACGGCAAAACCGTGCTGGCAAAAAATGCCAGGGTAACGGGTGATTCAAAAGGGGAGATGACCTTTCCCCTGAAAGCTTTTCCCGGAGAAAAGTATACAGTAACTGTCAGGGCTTCAAGCAACCTCGGGAGTTATGAGACAAGCCATGAATTTCTCAGTTATATGAATGCGGAATGGCACGGGTTTTCGTCCAGCCTCGCAGACAGGCATATCGTCCCGCCGCCGTGGAAGCCGGTTGAAAGGGAAGGGGCTATTCTCAGGACAGTATGCAGCGAATACGATTTTTCAGAAGGTCCTCTGCCGGCAAAAATTCGGGCGGACGGCAGGGATGTACTTGCAGGGCCGGTTTCACTCGTGCTGGAAACCTCCGCAGGCGGGGTTCTATTTCAACCTGAAAGCAGAAAATGGGAGAGGGCGTTCCCTGACAGGGTATCTTTTGCGCAGGAGATGAAAGGCGGGGGGATAACCGTGCAGGTAAAAACCGCCGTGGAATTTGACGGAATGATGCGTTTTGACGTTACATTCAAACCGGTTCTGCGCCAGGGCGTTACCGTCAAACAGCTGTCCCTTGAAATACCCATAAAAGAAGAACACGCTCTTTTGAAATACCCGTACAGGGGACATCTGCAAAAATGGTCTGTCCTCGACCTTGAAGGCGGGGTGGGAGATTACTGGAGCGATTATTTCATGCCGCACATATGGGTAGGGGATGACGAAAGAGGACTGGCTTGGTTTGCCGAAACCGACCAGAATTTTCATCTTGAGGATCCGTCAAAAACCGTGCAGCTCATAAAGAAAAAGGAATCCGTCACATTAAAAATTATTTTCATAGACCAGCCGATTACGATCAAAGAACCGTTATGTTATACCTTCGGTCTCATGGCTACCCCTTCCCGTCCTGTTGAGAAAGATTGGTTCACATACAGGTTTGCAAGTTGTGTGTCAACAAAGGCAAAGCCAATGGTAAGCACCGGATACACCACGGGTCCAAGATACCATGTTAAACCGGGTGTGCCTTATCCTGCAATGAACCCTGAGGATTTCAAGAAGAGTCTTTCCTCCTCTGCGGACGTCAAAAATCTTGTTTACGTGACAAGCAACGGCGCCGGCGACAATACCCCGGAGTATCGTTATTATAAACAGGAGTGGCAGAATCCGGGAGTCCAGGATACCTGGTCTTATGCATCCAGGGGCTTTTATCATGACGGCACCTGTCCGTCCAGTTCTTCCTGGCGGGATTTCTTTCTCTGGTCAACCGCAAAAGCGATAGAAGAATACGGAATTGACGGGTTGTATTACGACTATGGAACCGTTATGAGGTGCAACAACCGTCTTTACTGTGGCTATTCGAGGGACGGAAAGGAATATCCGTCCTACCCGATTTTCTATGACAGGGAGATGAGGAAGCAGATATACATCCTTTTTTATGAGAAAGGGAAGGAACCGTTTTTTGTACTGCATAACTACTCGCAGATGGTCGCACCCATTGCTTCCTTCAACCACATGCTACTGGACGGCGAATCATACCAGCAGAGAACAGGAAGAGTGGGGCAACTTGTAACGCTGGATTACACAAAACTGCTCACAATGGAACGTCTGCGCGCCATGTTCGGGATACAGTTCGGCACGATTCCTATTTTCCTGCCGACGCTGCCTCATTCCACAAAGCCGGATGATGAGATAGCGAAATATACAAGAACCATGGTGGCGATGACCCTTCCACTCGGGATACAGTGCTGGGGTTTTTACTGCAACATACCGGAACTGAACAAGGTATATGCGGTGCAGGACAGGTTTGAAATCAAGGGGAGCAAATTTTATCCCTGCTGGAAAGGAACCGGTATAATTACGGCTTCTGCCGACAGAGATGTTTACATAGGCTACTGGCAGAAAGAGGGAAAGACTTTATGCGTGGTTTCCAACCTCGGGGAAAAACCTTTTGACGGTGTTATCAACGTCAAAAGCGGGGAGTTGTTCGGCAGGGAAACGGAATTCGCTGTCTATGAGGGATACGGGATGAAGGAACTTGCACGGTCAACTGGTTCATTCAACCTTAATGTTGCCGAAAAGGACTACATTTTAATCGAACTCCGCGTCTCCCGGTAAAAACCCATGAGTTCCTTCTCGCAAAATAAACTTGACAGGAAACAAATATGGTATATAATGATTCTTAAAAGTGCTTTTTATGACACCTTTATGAAATAAAATGAGGTTTATTGAACTGCGGGAAAAGTTGAAGGATTTTACCCTGTTTTCCCTTTATGATATCAGGATTATATCTCCTGATTTCCACAGGAGGCGGTTGAATGACTGGCAGGATAAAGGATATATAAAAAAAATTATTAAGGGCAACTATTACTTCAGTGATTTGGATATAAGCGAAAACACGCTTTTTGAAATTGCAAACCGGATTTACACTCCCTCCTACGTATCTTTTGAAAGTGCGCTGTCCTATTATAGATTAATACCGGAGATGGTATACGGGATAACCTCAGTTTCAACAAAGCGGACATATTCTTTCAATACACATCTTGGCTCTTTTATTTATTCATCCATGAAGCCGGAACTGTTTTTCGGCTATGAGTTTATTAATTACGGAAGCGGCAAGTCTTATAAGATTGCCTGCCCGGAAAAATCCATACTTGATTATCTTTATATCCATACGGACCTGAAAGTCTTGACGGATTTTGAGAGTCTGCGCTTTAACAGGGATATCTTTTATGAAAAGTGCAGGGAAGAAAGGCTCTTTGAACTTTCAGAGAATTTCAAACAGGGAAGTCTTAATAAGAGAGTTAAAATTTTTATGGAGTATATAAAAAATGCTTGACATAATGCAAATTGAATCATTTTATCCCAAAAACCAGCGTCCTTTTAAGAACAACATCATAAGAGAGTATCTGCAATATAAAATTCTAGAGGTTATATTCAGTTCAAAATACGCGGGGAAAATGACACTTGTCGGCGGAACCTCGCTGCGTATCATATTTCAACATTCAAGATTTTCAGAGGACCTTGATTTCGATATCATTGGCATGGAGCAAAACGAATTTATTGAAATGAGTAATCTGGTAAACAAACGAATGAAACTGGAGGGCTATAATACTGAAATAAAAAGCGCGTTTCAGGGTGCTTACAGAACACAGATAGCGTTCAAAGATATATTATTTAAGCAAGGGTTGTCAGGCCATAAGTCGGAAAAACTCATGATTCAGGTCGACGCGGAAGCACAGGGAGTTGCATATAAAAGAGAAAAGCCGCTGATAAACAGGTTTGATGTCTTTCTGAGAATAAACAGCGCGCCTGCCGATATTCTTTTATCTCAGAAGATATATGCTATTTTAAAACGCAACCGTCCGATGGGACGTGATTTTTACGATGCAATTTTCCTGTTTGGCAGAACAAAGCCCGCTTTTAACTATCTTAAGGCAAAAACCGGCATTCCTGATATGGAAAATCTGAAACAGCGGCTTCTTTCCAGATGCAAGGACTTGAATTTTAATCTCCTTGCCTCGGATATAAAGCCCTATCTATTCAGTCCTGATGAGGAAAAGAAAATTCTGCTTTTCCCTGATTATATCCGGACTTTGAATGGTTGATTATCTTGATTCTATCCTTAACTTTTGAGGGCGGAGCGCAGCGCCTGCAGGTAGGCGGTGCCGTACTTTTTCTCCGGCA
>CAYOFY010000058.1:0-10394 GCA_964403465.1 uncultured bacterium | reverse complement strand
GCACCGATATTTCCATAGACCAGTCGTTTTCCCTCTTGACTGTTTCGCATCTAATCCCATGCGGATTCCATTCGTAAATCTGCTTGTCGTACCTCTTATATCTGGGCGTACCGGCAGGATAGAAAGCCATGAAGAACCCTGACGAATCCGGTCTGCCGGGCGAAAGGATGATCTCTATACAGTCTTCCGGGGAAAGATTGTGGGTGGATTCATCCTTTCCCATGATTCCGAGGTAAAGGTTGGACCTGTCAAAGGTCATCAGTACCCACGTTTTGTAAGCAGGTTCAGGGCCTGCCTGGGAACGGAAGTTTGACAGGATAGCGGCATTCCTCCAGCAAACATCGTTCAGGTTACCGTCCATCACGGGAGCAGGGGATAGCACGGGTCCGGCCTGCGGCAGTCTGCTTGTGTCAACATTTCCTCCGGCCTGTTCCTGAGCCAGCCCTTCCAGTGTGAATGATTTGAACTCCCTGCCTCCTCCGACCAGACGGAATTTCACGGGATAGTTGCCTGTGCGGATCTCGGTTTTTGGAGTGAGCGTCACCTGGAAATAGACCTGCTCGCCTTTCGGTATGGACATCTTGGCCGGAGTCACCGCGAAATCAAAAGCCGCGCTTTCGGGAATAAGACTTATTTCCGCAATACCCCTGTCCATGTTGTTCTGCAGGAATATTTTGAACGAAGTCCTGTTCTTTACGACAAGCGAGTAGGTCTCGGGTTTGACAATGAGGGCATCTTTCTGTCGGAATACATTGTCGCAGAGGTGGCCATACAAGACAGCAAAGGGAAGCAAGAGTAATCCTGCAAAGATTGTAACAGGAACAACTTTTTTCATAGTTTTTCTAAGTAAAAGGTACATTTAATAATACCACTTCGTCGTCATTAAGTCAATCCCTGCTGGCATGTTCTCTCATTTGGAGTTTTCCCGCAGAGGTTGTATAATTAGAAAATGCCGTGGTTGTGAAGGGATTATGGGGACAAGAGCTCCGTAATTTGCCCTGCAAAATCCCTGTAATCATTGGGGGTGGTATGGAAAAGATAATCGCAGGTGTGAAAATCAAGAAACTCTCGGTTGTGCCTGACGAACGTGGCAGACTGATGGAGATTCTCAGGAGCGACGACGAATTATTTGAGAAGTTCGGCCAGGTATACCTCACTACAGTCTATCCCGGGGTGGTGAAGGCCTGGCATGCCCACAGGTTGCAGAATGACAACCTTGCGGTAATAAGGGGAATGGCAAAGATTGTATTATGCGATTTGAGAAGGAAGAGCGGGACATGCAATGCGGTGAATGAATTCTTCATAGGTGAGCATAATCCCTGTCTGATACATGTGCCTGCGATGGTTTACCACGGGTTCAAGTGTATAGGGGAAAGGGAAGTTTTTGTAATTAACATACCGACCAATACCTATGATTATGAAAAACCCGACGAATTGAGATTGCCTTTTGATACAGACAGAATCCCCTATGACTGGGATAGGAGAAATTACTGATGAAGGGCGTGGTTCTGGCAGGAGGGCTGGGAAAGAGACTCTACCCCCTCACAAAGATTACAAATAAACACCTGTTACCGATATTCAAGAAGCCGATGATATATTATCCCATCCATTCACTCGTGGATGCAGGAATAAAGGATATCCTCGTTGTCACGGGAGGAAATTCTGCCGGTGATTTTCTCCGGCTCCTGGGCAATGGGAAGGAATTCGGGCTGAAGCATCTCAATTACACATACCAGGAAGGCGAGGGCGGGATAGCCGAGGCGCTTTCTCTTGCGGAGCACTTTGCAGGGGGCGGAAAGTTTGTTGTTATTCTCGGGGACAATATTATTGAGAAGAGCATCAGGAATGAAGTCAGGATATTTTCAAGGCAGAAGGGGGGGGCAAGGATACTGCTGAAGGAGGTTGAGAAGCCCCAGAGATTCGGAGTGGCCGAGATAAAAAACGGGAGAATAGTGAAGATTGTAGAAAAACCCGAAGTTCCGCCGTCAAACCTTGCGGTGACAGGCATATACATGTATGACAGCCATGCCTTTGAAATAATAAAGACGCTGAAGCCGTCCGGCCGCGGGGAGCTTGAGATAACCGATGTGAATAACAGATATCTGGAAACCGGAAAACTCACCTTCGGAATACTCAAGGGATGGTGGACCGATGCCGGCACGTTTGACTCTCTCATAAGGGCCAATAACCTGGTCTATGAGAACACAAAAGATAAAACACCTTAATTGCTTGTCATTGCGAGCCCCGATTCATCGGGGCGTGGCAATCTCATTAGATTGATTCGCAAAAAACGCTCGCAATGACCAAATCCGGCGGGAAAGTGAAGGAGATAGATGAAGATAGTCGTCACCGGAGGCGCAGGGTTCATCGGATCGCATTTCATCAAGTATATACTGAGAGAACATCCCGGTTATAAAATCCTGAATGTTGATAAGCTCACCTATGCCGGCAATCCTGACAATCTTGAAGATGTGAAAAACCATCCCGACTATTCCTTCGTAAAAGAGGATATATGCAACAGAAAAGCGGTTGAAAAGGCTGCAAGGGGATACGACGCTATTGTCAATTTTGCCGCCGAATCGCATGTTGACCGTTCAATAGACAAACCCGAAGTTTTCCTGAAAACCGATGTCATGGGAACCTTCAACCTTCTTGAAATATGCAGGAAATCAGGAATCAGGAAACATATTCAAATATCCACTGACGAGGTCTACGGGAGCGCGGACGGCGGAGAGACTTTCTCGGAAGATAGCCCGCTGAATCCCTCAAACCCTTATTCGGCGAGCAAAGCCTCTGCCGACCTTCTGGTTATGTCTTATTACAGAACCTATAAATTACCCGTGAACGTAATAAGAAGTACGAACAATTATGGACCCAACCAGTACCCCGAGAAATTCATTCCGCTTTTTATTACGAATGCGGTAGAGGATAAGAGACTGCCCTTGTACGGTGACGGCCGCAACGTGAGGGACTGGCTCTTTGTCCGGGATAACTGCGCAGGGATTGATGCGGTTTTGCACAAAGGCAAGGAAGGGGAAGTCTATAATATTGCAGGGGAGAATGAAAAAGAGAATATCTTCGTGGCGAGGAAAATTCTTGAATTCCTTGGAAAGTCGGAGGAGCTTATACGGTTAGTGAAGGACAGGCCAGGCCATGACAGAAGGTACAGTATTTCATGCAGCAGGATAAGAAAACTGGGATGGGAGGCCCGGATGCCGCTGGAGGAAGGATTACGGTTGACCGTTGAATGGTATAAAGCGAATCCTCAGTGGTGGGGAAAGATAAAAAGCGGTGAGTTCCTTGATTATTATAAGAAACAATACAAATAACATACCCCCTCAGCCCGTCCCTCTCCCCATCGGGGAGAGGAGTAAAGGGTGACGGGGAAAGAAGGGACCTAAGGGTGAAAATTCTTATCACGGGCGGGAAAGGGATGGTTGGAGGCCTGCTTGTGGAGGCATTGAAGAGTGGAAATAGCGTCTTTGCCCCGGGCAGGGAAGAACTGGATATTGCGGCAGACAGGGAAAATGTGATAAGGACAATCGGGGATTTCAAGCCGGACGTGGTCATCCACTGCGCGGCGTTCACAGACGTGGACGGATGCGAAGCTGACTGGAAGAGGGCATACCTTGTCAACGGGCTCGGCACGCAGCATGTTGCTGAAGGATGTGCCGAGGCCGGCAGTACCATGATATATTTCAGCACAGATTTCGTATTTAACGGGAAAAAGGGAAGACCGTATTCGGAAGCGGACAATCCTTCTCCCCTGAGCGTATACGGAGAAAGCAAGCTCCTCGGCGAGTATTACGTTTCCCATCTCCTCAGCAGGTTCATCATAGTCAGGGTATCCAGGATTTTCGGCCGGAACGGCAGAAATTTTTCGTCTGTCCTGCCGTGGCTCATGAGAGAAAAGAACAGGTTTATTCTGACCGATGACCTTGTGAATTCTCCCACATACGCTGATGACCTTGTGCGGGCAACAGTGTTCCTTCTGGAAAAAAGGGTTCTCGGCATTGTGAACGTCTGCAACCGGGGAGAGTGTTCCTGGTATGAATATGGCACGAAGGTGAGGGATATCCTGAAAGCCAGGGATGTTGAACTCGTACCCGTGAGATTTTCCGGTTTCAAGAAGGGACAGGCAGAGCGGCCTTGCTATTCGGTATTGAGCACCCGGCTTCTTGAGACAATCGGTTTTTCAATGCCTGACTGGGAATACTCTCTTGCCATATACCTGAAGAATTTCCACCCACAGAAATTCTGACATAAGAAACGGATGTTAACATGTGCCCAACCGGGCGGCTTTCTTCATCCCGATTCTTTCCAATCGGGACGCTCCTCCTTCAGACGCCCGCTTCAGAAACCGCCCGGCAGGGCATCACAAGAGTGAATCTATCCTTATGTTGGAATTTCTGCCATCCACTCTCTTGTTGACATGGTATTTTATTAAAAGTATAATAAAACCTCCATTTGCCTCAGCCCCCATAGACTAGTGGTTAGGTCACCACCCTTTCAAGGTGGTCGGGCCGGTTCGAATCCGGCTGGGGGCGCCACTCCATCTTCAGCCACATATCTGCGTTAACTTCGTCATCGGCTTGTGCGGCGTACAGAACTACTTCCCAAGGTTTGCATGGCGGTGGGCGAGCGCCCTTTTGAAATAATCGTCAAGGAGTTCTATCTTGAATTCCTTCACCAGGTCATCAATGCATTTATCTCCCATCTCGCACGAGATAAGAACTGAACCAAGGAGACCCGGGTCATGAATCTTCACTCCGCTGCCGTATTTCTTCTTCATTGCCTGGAACTTCTCCCAGTTGTAGTCTATGTGTGCGACACAGCAGTCAAGGTTTACCGTTGCGGTGACAAAATCTGAGCTGGGGGTGGTATACGCGATAAGATTTCCCACGGGGGAAATAATACTTCCCTGTTCCCTGGGAAATCCAATTGCCGCGACAAGATGGGCCCGGCAGGAATATGCCCAGTATGCCTGCATCAGTCCGCCGTGATACATTGACGAGAAAAGGATAATCTCCGGTCGCGACTTAACGTATTTCAGGCGCAGTTCGTCAAAATTAAGGTCAAAACATATGACGCAGGCGACCGTTCCGAAATCGCACCTGATGACAGGTGCCTCGGTTCCATAGGCAATGCCGTACCTGGTGTTTTCCTCTATCACGAGGTGGTTCTTGCTGTACATGCCCGCAATTTCTCCCTTCCTGTCTATAATCCTGGTGGAGTTTCTCCACCTGCCGTCTTCATCCTCCATCACCGCGGAATATGCGATATAGCAGTTATTGTTTTTTGCGGTTTCTCTGAGGTGGTCAAGTATTTTGTTGCCCCTCGCCATGTAATAGCGGTTGCGGGTATCTCCTTCAATATCCTCGGGCCGGTCACATGCCTCGGGAAGGACAATCAGGTCCGGCCTGTCAGGAAGGACTGTTTCTATCCTGGCGTCAAGGTATTCCCTGACGCGTTCAACAATGCTGTCATAATCAGTCCCTCTGTCTACCCCGCACGGGCCAATGCTCAAATTGCTTATTTTTACGTATCTTGCCATTGTGGAATCTCCGGAAAATGTCAGGGTATGATGAGTTTCTGTCCGGGGTATATCGTTTCGGTTTTCAGGTTATTTGCTTTCTTCAGGGCGTCCACCGTTGTTTTGAAACGTTCCGCCAGCCGTCCCAGGGAATCCCCGCTTTTCACGGTATAGCTTTTTTCGCCTGCCTTATCGGCGGTTGCCGAAGAGGTTTTACCCGCACTGCTTTTTGAATCTTCCAGTTGATTCTTCATGTAGAAAATTTCACTTTCCTGCCTTGTCAGTTCATCAAGGAATACCTGCATATTGGCGTCAATCTTCTGGTCCGTTGCGGCGATTTTTCCTTCAAGCGCGGCAATCCGTTCTTCCATTTTTGCGATATCTCTTGCAAAATCGGCGGACAATCTGTTCAGACCTTCGGCAATTGTAACCTGCGACTTGTTGACGCTTAGAATATCCTTCTGCATGGCGCTCAGGTTGGTATTCAGTGATGCTATGGAGGTTATGATATCGGCATAAGTTTTCTTCAGCCCGTCAATATCCCGGCGTATCTCAAAATCAGTTTTCTGGTTTATATCGCGCTCAGCCTTCAACTGCTCCGAAAATTTATACCCGACCTCGTCAATACCGCCGTAGATCTTCTTTATCTCGTTATTTATGGAAGAAATATCTTCTGCGAGCGATGCTTCCTCCTTTGAGATGTTATCCAGTCTTGCCGAGATGTCGGAAAACTTGCGGTTTGTTTCTTCCTCGGACTGCTTGAACCGGCCGGCTATCGCCTCAGATGCTGCGTAAAGGTCGCCTTCAACGTAGGTAACCTTTTCCTTGACTCCCTGAACATCGGATTGGGTTGCCACACAGCCGGCAAGCAGCAACAGACAACCAGAAAAGATAATCGGAAACCCGAATTTCTTCTGCATTTTCAGTTATTCGGCCAGTTTGAACTCTGCCCTTCTGTTCTTCATCCAGGCGTCTTCATTGCTTGCCGTGTCAATCGGCTTATCCTTGCCATAACTCACGGTGTGCAGCCTGTTGGCGGATACACCAAGGGTCACGAGGAACCTTCTCGTGCTCAATGCTCTCTGCTCGCCCAGCACCAGGTTGTATTCCCTTGTGCCTCTCTCATCACAGTGTCCTTCTATCATGACCTGCATCTTTGGATTGGCAAGGAGATATTTGCTTATAGCGTTGAGCGTTTCTCTCGCATCGGGCCGTATATCATACCTGTCAAAGTCAAAATGTATGTTCTGGAAGATTCTTGCCGCTTCCGCGCTTATAGCAGACGGTTCCTTGAAATCCTTTGCGGGTATCTGCCTTACGGGAATGTCCTCGCCCTTAAGTGCCTTCGCCATCTCGGCGGATGTCGCTTTTCCTTCCGTTGAGGTTGTTCCGGTTTTTTCTCCCGGCTTTATAAGTGCAGCTGCCGGTGTCCTCTCAGTCGTACCGGTCACTTCTCTTTTCGCGTGGCACCCGGAAAATACCATAAGGAGTGCGCATACGATTACTATCCCCATCCACTTCCTTCCCATAAATCCTCCTTGTTTTGTTACCGTAAAGACACCATTTGATTTCGTATATTATACCCAGGCAGATTTTTTATGTCAATAAGAACTCCAGCTGGGACTGAATGAATTGGCTGTATCCGCTGTGAGTTTTCTCTTTTCACCCGTTATCGTGTCAATTATCATAATTGACGAAGGTCTGGACCTCACGTCAGAATATGCGATGTGCCTGCTGTCCGGGGCCCATGAGATATCCTCGCTGCCCAGTGCCGAACTGATGATTTTTGTTTCCTCTGATGCCACCTCGTATAACGCCAGGCCGAGAGAACTGCCGCTCATAAAAACATACGCTACGTAGTTCCCGTCAGGTGACCATGCCGGTGACGTTGCATAACCGGAGAGAAAACTTATCCTCTGCACCCGCGTTCCATCCCTTGTCATTGTATATATCTGCGGGGAACCCTGGCGGTCGGAGACGAAGGCGAGCATCGTCCCGGATGGCGAAAAAACCGGGGAGGCATTGGTTGACTTGCTGAACGTTATCTGGCCTATAATCCTGCCTCCAAAATCCGCTATATAAATTTCTGGGCGCCCCGTCCTGCTCAGGACGACTGCCATCTCCCTGATTGACAGGTTTGGCGAGGCGCAGGCATTGAGCCCGGGTTCGGCGATGATCGTTTTCGTTTCTCCGTTCCGCAGATTCATCCTGGCAAGTTTGGGCCAGCCGCCCTCGTAAGAAACATAAACGATTTCCTGGTGAGGAATCAGCCATCTCGGGTAGTGGACAAGATGGCCCGCTTTCGTGAGTTGAGTTCTGTTTTCTCCGTCGTAATCCACGGAGTATATCTGGTATTTACCCGTGGCATCCGACACGAACAGTACCTTGCTGGTGGCTATGCCCGGTCTCCCCGTCAGGAGAAGAATAACATCGTTGTTTACCTGATGGGCAAGGTATGCCGGGTTTTCGGTTTTTGAATAGTTTTTTTCAAAAAGAATTTTTTCGTCAAGAGGGTCTTCAACAGTTATGCCTATCCCGTCCGTTGTTTTCCTTCCCGACAGGATAATCTCTGTGGTGTATTTCTTTTTCGCTTCGTCAAGGTTGTCAACGAATGCGGATTCTTCAACCTTGAAGTATCCGGAGTATGTGAGGTCCCTGTTGAGTGTTGCCATGAACGTGTTCCAGTACGCATCCCTGCTCGTTTCCATAAGAATGACGACCTCTGCCTTCTCCTGCAGGTTCTTCGTTATCTGGAGGAAAACTGTCTGCGAACCGTATATTGCCGACGAGAACGCGGCAAGAAAAACAAAAAGTCCGAATTTTTTCATCATCAGCCCTCTGTTTTGAAATCAATGACTATGTCAAGATAGGCATCAGGTATTTCATCGGGAAAATAGGGCAACTGCTTCGTCGTTTTCACCGCCTCAACCACCGACCTGTCAAAATTCGCATTGCCCGAACTCTTTTCAAGATTAACATTTTCTATCTGCCCGTTCCGGTAAATCCTTAATGAAACTATGCTGGTTCTCACGCCCAGCATGGAACTTGTTCTCCAGTTGGCCTTTATCCTGCTCTGTACCATGGAAAGATACCACTGAGGTATGGTCATGCTTACTATTGATACCGTTATACTTGCTGTCTCGGGAGAAGAACTGCCTATTTCTTCTATCTTCACCGGCACGGGCGGAGTTGCAGCGGTTTTTCTTTCGGGTGCGGTTTCATTTCCGGGACGGGATATATTCTGCGTTTTTGCTATCAGTTTTTCCCTGAACTGCTCCGTCGCAAAAGAAGGTATTTCCCTTGCCGGAACTTGCTGCTTGACGACCTTTTCTTCCGTTTTTGCGCGTTTTTCCTTTACCGGGGTTTTCTTCTCCGGAACCGGAACCGGCATTGCAGGTTTTGATTTTTCGGGCACTTCAATCTTTGCACTTTCAATGTTCGGGAGTTCTATGATCTGCACGGTGAATACGTCCTGGTTCACCGCCACCGTTTTTTTCCAGGGGGATACGACAAGAAAAAATATTCCTGCGGAATGTATGAGGAACGATATTCCGAGACTCTTCTTCCTTATTCCACCTGTGTAGCCAGTCCTATGGTTTCTATTTTGCATTTTTTTGATATATCAAGTACCTTGACGATGTTCTTGTAAGACACCGATTCATCCCCCTTTACTATGACACCGAGATTTTCCTTTGCCCTTTTCCTCTCGCGCAGTGCATCGTACAGTTCTCTCAGCGTTACCTTTCTATTGTCAAGGTAATAAACATCGTCAGGGGCAACGGTTATGATGACGCTGTTTTCCGCCTGCACCTTTGCAGGGGAGGAGGCGGGGAGTTTTACTTCAATCCCCTGTTCAATGAAGGGAGCCATAATCAGGAGTATAACGACAAGCGTCAGGGCAACGTCAACGAGATTTGTTATATTGATGCCCGAAAATACAGGATTATCGTTTTGCCTTCGCAACGTTTCCATTTCATATGCGCGATTCCGGGCCAGGTTCCAGATGCCTTTCCTGACGCCGGTCTAATTGCCGTCCCTGTCGGAATAGGACTTCAGGTATTGCATGATGTACGGGAAGAAGAACTCCATTTTTTCAAGGATGCTTAGAACTTTCTCCCTGTAATAATTATACCCTATTGCCGCCGGGATGGCGACCATCAACCCGATGATGGTTGTTATTAAAGCGATGGAAACACCCTGCGCAACCACTCTTACCGAAGAAGAACCTGTGGCAACTATATTGTGGAAGGAAATAAAGAGTCCCCATACCGTTCCGAGCAATCCGAGGAAGGGGGAGATTGTGGCTATTGTGCCGAGAGACTGAATCCTTTTTTCAAGTTTGCCCTGCTCTCTGAGGAATGCCTTTTCAAGGTGAATATCCAGAGATTCGTCATGCGCCTTACCCCGCAGTTCTATACCGTAATTAAGGATGGAGCTCAGCGGACAGGAAAGCAGGATGGGTTTCCTGCCTTTCCTGATGAGGCGTTCAAACATCCTGTTCCTTTTCTCCACTTCCCTCAGGTAGAAGAATTTTTCAAGTATTATGCACCACGAATAGAAAGAGAGGAAGACCAGTACCCCGAGTATGAATCTGCCCGCCATGTCGCATTGCTGCCATGCGGAAACCCATACGTTTTCCATTCCCGTATTTTAATATCTTTTTAGCGCCGCGTCAAACTGTCGCACGAGTTGGGTAACCTGGTAACACTTTGCCTGTCGCTTTTGGATAACCGTTACCCGTTTTTCTCAACTTCTGCAACTGCCAGGTCCTTGCCGAACGTAAACCTGAATAGGGTCTTGCGATTGAGGTGTGAGAAATAGGAAACTTTCTTTTTTTGAAGCAGTGTGAACCCGTTTCTTT
>CAYOFY010000057.1:6511-10416 GCA_964403465.1 uncultured bacterium | reverse complement strand
TCCTCGGGGATGAATTTCCTCCAGTAAGTCACCGATGACTCTATTTTGTTCATGATCTCAGAGGGGAAATCCACGGTGCCTGCGAATATCTCCAGCGTAAGATATATCTCATCGCATACAGGGGGCATACCTGTATGTTTCCTTCTGCAGGATCTTGCCAGTGAGCGGAGTATCTTCTCCCCCTTTATTATTCCGCTCCTGTTACTTTCCCTGTCAAAAGGAAGGTGGGATGAACTCCTGCCATCGGTCTGCTGCAGGTGTATGATGGGAGAAAAACATCCGAGCTGCTCAATCCATTCGTAGGTATCTCCGTCTCCCTCTTCCGCAAAAAGATAAGGGTACTTATTCATCTCTTCAACGATATCCTCCACTCCATGCCCGGATGAACCTGTGCCCTCCGCAATGCTCTTGAAGAGCATGTATGCTCTCTCGCTGCCGAGCCAGAGATTCCTGCAAGTTCCGGATTTCCTGAGGGTACGGAGCGCTTTCTCTATTTCCCTTTTATCGGGGCGCAGGAATCGTCTCTGTCCGCTCTGGTGGCCCGTATCTATCGTTATATAAAAATTCTTGCCGCTTCTGCTGTATACCTGTCTCAGCATCTCTTCGGCCCCCCTGATTGTCCACGGCACCTGGTGCGGGGTGTACATCTGCTCCACGCCGATTCTCGGAAGCCCGTTCCGGCAGGCGCTGACAGCAATCTCTGAAAGCCGCGAATAGAGGTCTTCAAGCGCGGTATGATACCTTTCGGGGTGAAGAAGCGTTCTCTGGTTGAAGGCATGGCAGAAGAACCCGACGCCTGCATTGATGCGTCCTGCCATGCGGATCATGGGCTCAAGCCACTGTTTCTGGATGCGGTCCCGGTTACGCCTGTCGTCATGCGCGAGACCGAGCGTGGCATATGAGCCGTGACCCGAATATATGTTCGCCACGCAAACCCCTTTTTCCTTTTCCGCCCGTGCCACCTCCGAAATCCAGTCTTCAAGATAGCCCGGGTCCATATACAGCGGGTCGCACTCGTTATCGGCACTTGCCTCCACGTAATCGAGCCCGGATTTCCTGACTATGCGCATCCATTCCGCTGGTTCTGTCCAGCGTTTTGAAGCAAAGCAGTTGTCTATCGCAAGATAGACTTTCGGATAATTAATTTTCATTTTATTACGTCACGCGAGAAATAATCATTTATTTCCCGGGAGAGAGGCGGTATCTCGTACGGGATGCTTCCGTGTCGCAGGGATTGTGCCGCATAACATCCTGCCGCCACGCTGAAACGCGCCGCAATGGGAGAAACGGTTATCTTTTTTCCCTCACGGACATAATCTATGAACTCACTGACTATGCTCGGGTCAGCTCCGCCGTGTCCTCCTGCTGCCTGCGGTATGAAATGATTCTCGTCTCCGCACGGGTTATAGCCGTATCGCCTGTTCCAGAGACGGACAAAGGTTACTCCCGGGCTATCCCCGAAATTCTCAATGCGGCCTTCCGTACCTATGATGGTGTAATTTCTCCATGCGTCTGGCGTGTAATGACACTGCTGGTAAGATGCGAAAATGCCGTTGTCCAGTTCCATCAGCATCATGCTTATATCCTCAACGTCAATCACCGGATTCAATCCTCTCTGTGATAGGGGAGGCCAGTTTTCAAGAGACCAGCTTGCATCCCCTCTTTCCGAAGGACTGTGCCTGTCTGTTATCCTGTCGTACAATGTCAGTCCACCGACGGCCGTTACGCGTTTTGAAAAACCCCTGCAGAGCCAGTGAAGAACATCAATGTCATGGGCCCCCTTTTGCAGAAGAAGACTTGTGGACTTGCTGCGTTCGGCATGCCAGTCCTTGAAATAGGCGTCGCAACCGTAAGATACAAAATGCCTGCACCATCCCGCCTTGACTTCGCCTATGCGTCCCTCGTCTATGAGGCTCTTCATTTTTTTTACAAAGCCCATATGCCTCATGTTATGTCCCACGAATATCTTTCTTTTGAGACGGAAGGCGGTTTCCAGAATCCTGTCGCACCCTTCAACGGTTATCGCCATGGGTTTTTCAAGATAAACGTCCTTGCCTGCTTCCAGTGCTGCGACAGCGTGTTCTTCGTGAAGAAAATCCGGGGTTGTTACAAAAACGGCCCCTATATCCGGTCTCTCAAGCAGTCTCCTGTAATCGGTCGTGATGAAAGTGTCCGGTCCGTATTTCTCCCTGAACTGAGCGAGCGTTTTCTCGCTTATATCCGCGCCAGCGGCAAGAAGCACTCCTTCTTCCGGTTTATGCGCATGGGTGGCAAGTCCGCCCCTGCCTCCCGCGCCTATCACCCCTATTCTCAATTCTTTCGGCATCATTGGCCTCCTCGGATGTTATTCTATTATAGGAAATTCCATCGTTTTATCAAATAAATTTTTGACATGGAGAAAGCAGGGAGTTATTATTAGAAAATTTCCATAATAACCCCGAGGTAATTCAGCAGGGAAAGGAAACCAAAATGGATATGAAAAAATTCAGTAAACCGCCTTCAAAAATGCGCCCGACCCCTTTCTGGGCGATAAACGACAGGATATCTCCGGAAGAGACTGCAAGACAGATGGATGATATGCTTGATGCGGGTCTCGGCGGAGGTTTTTTCCATTCAAGGTCCGGTCTCATAACGGAATATCTCGGCGAGGAATGGTTTTCTTCAATGAAGGCCGCGCTTGAGGTTGCGCGAAAGAAGGACGGTTATCTGTGGCTCTACGATGAAGACCTGTGGCCGAGCGGGAATGCCGGAGGGCAGGTTGCCGCCATGAAGGACGAATACAGGGATACGAAGATGAGTCCGCATCTTCTTGTGTCCGGCGAACCCCTGCCTTCCCTTGATGGAGATTCTTCAATCAGGCACGCGTATGTGCTGGAGAAGAGAAACGGTCTGGTTCTTGAACGGTTCAGGTCTATCCCCGTAAACGAGATTGATAGAGTCCCGGGTTCTGAACGCCTTGTCATGGTCAGGAAATATGCCGAAAAGATTCCGTGGTGGAGCGGTGAGTCGTACGCAAACCTGCTTCATCCGGGAGCCATGCGGGAATTCAGAAGGTTGACGCACGATGTCTATTACAAACGGCTTGGAAATGAATTCGGTAAGAGAATACCCGGTATCTTCACGGATGAGCCGCATATAGCTCACTGGTCGGCAATTCCATGGTATGAAGGGATTCCTGAAAAATACGGAGAATGGACAGGCAGGGATTTCTGGAAGGACCTTCCGTATCTCTTCTACGACGGGAAGGAAGCCAGGCATATCCGGCTTCTTATGAACAGGGCACTCCTGAGACAGTTTCTTGAGTCGTACAGCAAACCGATATACGACTGGTGCGAAGAGCACAACATCGCCTATACAGGACATTACAACGCGGAAGACAGCTTCGCTTCCCAGATAATATGCCACTGCGGCGGCGTTATGGCACATTACAAGTATCAGCAGATTCCGGGCATTGACCACCTTTGCAGGCAGATAGATGGATTCATTCCCGCGCTTCTCACCTGCAAACAGGTCTCTTCAGCGGCAAGACAGCTGGGAAGAAAAACTGTCCTGAACGAAATTTTTGGAGTTAGCAGGCATACCAACACATTTGAAAACTTCAAGTGGCTCGGGGACCATGACCTTGTGCTTGGAACGAACTTTTTCTGTCCGCACCTTGCGTGGTACTCAGCGAAAGGCAGGAGAAAACGCGATTATCCGCCGGTATGGAACTATCAGCAGACATACTGGAGTGAACTGCCGGTTCTTAATAACTACTTCACGCGCATTTCTTACGCTCTAACGTCCGGCATGCCTGATGTCAGGATACTTCTCCTTCATTCCATTGAAAGTGCAATAGCCGGAGCAAGAATAGGGGTTGTTTCCACCCGCATCTCTCCTGACATCCCGGACAATGACATGAAAGA
>CAYOFY010000057.1:0-6411 GCA_964403465.1 uncultured bacterium | reverse complement strand
GGAGAGGTTTTCACGAAGACATACGTTCAGCACAGGATTGACGGCAGGGAGGAGATATTTTTTATCGTCAATGCGGACAGGGAGGATACCAGAGAATACGTCCTGACTCTCAAAAACCCGGGAAGCAGAAAGCTTCTCAGGTGGGACGCGGTTGGCGGAGGCGTCTGCCGCGCGGATGCCGAAAGAACCAGGGATGGCTTGAGATATCTTTTCACTCTCCCGCCCGCAGGTTCGATTCTTCTGACGCTCTCTCCTGCAGTCAAGGAAATTGCGGTGAAAGAAGAAACAAGCCCGGACCTGAAATCCGCAGAAGTTATATCCCTGCCGAACATTTTTGAGTTCCAGAGGAAGGACAGAAACGTGCTCGTGATTGACAGGATAAGCGTCTCGTACGACGGAGAGAATTTTGAAAGGGAAGAGCCTGAATGGAGGGTCAGGAAAAAGATAGCGGAACATTTCAAGACGGAAGATGCCCTTCAATGGCAGCCGTGGGTGGCCCTGAGGAAGAAGATATTTGAAGGCAGGGGAGGAAATATCGTGTTGAGATATAAATTCCTGAGTGATACAAACAGGCCGAAGAGCTATCTTGTCATTGAAGATATGCAGAAAGGCAGAGTTTCTGTCAACGGCAGAGAGATTACATGGGATGATGAAAAAGAGTTGGGATGGCACTGGGACAGGAGTTTCAGAATGGTGGAGATAACCAACCTTGTCAGGAGAGGCGCGAATATCGTTGATTTCAGTGTCGGTTATGATTTCCTTACCGAGGTTGAAGCCGCCTATGTTGTGGGTGACTTCGGCGTGAAACTGGCAGGTCCATACGAAGGCAGGATTATCAGGGAAAAAAAGAAACTGACGGCAGGTTCGTGGGTGAATCAGGGATATCCTTTTTACAGCGGGAGGATGGTTTACAAATCGGAGTTTGATATACCCGAAGGCAGAAAAAGGGCATTTCTCAGGATACTGAAACCGTCCGGAATCCTTTTTAAGGCAAGGATAAACGGCAGGGAGGCGGGCAATATATTATGGAGTCCGTATATGCTTGAGATAACGCGGTTTGCCAGGGGGAGAAAGAAGAACTCTCTGGAACTTGAACTGGTCTCATCCCTTCAGAATTCATGGGGCCCCCTCCACGAGAGAGAAGGAGAGGATAATCGCTATGTGAGCTCGGCCGCGTTTGAACACGAAGAACAGGTCAGGGAAGAATTGTCGCTTTTTGATTACGGCATAGGAGGGATAGAGATACTGGTTATTTGATTCCCGGGTATCAAGACCTGTTGCAAGAGTTCCCGCCCTGGCATCTGCATTGGCATTCTGACGGTAAGGGGTCTTGATTCATCGTTTTTCAGAACGCTCTCCTATCGCCGTACAGGTATTTTTTCAGATTCCTTACCGACTCGTCGTCCAGGGATGGGAACGAGACACCGTGGTTGAAAATGTTCCGGTAGTGCCGGCAATTCTTCACAAGTAAGGGAGCATAAAAGTCTATGGTTGCATGGTGATAGGGAAGGGCTATGGATATATCGTAGGCGATATCCTTGCCCAGCGGTTCAAGAGTCTCAACCCTGGCTCCCTTCATGCACAGATTAATGACGGTGCACTTGATAACGTGTTTCTTGTGGAAAACCCCGGATGTGTAGGATATGGTTCCGGGAATGGATGGAGTTTCAATCCGTTTTTCAGAGCGCTTTTCTATCTCTGCATCGGTATCGGGCGTTATCAGAACCCTGGAAGGCGGCTGAAAGAATGTTTTCCCGGAGATGAAGTATTTGTGTCCTGTATATTCAAAGAGCACCTCGCCTTTCTTCCCCATCTCCGCCGTTGAAAAAGGAGAGCCGGGTTTCAATTCAAAGATTATCTTCCCGCCATTTTTGTCAATGTTTAAAATCTTACCTTCAATGGAAAGGTTATCTACAAGAAGAACGGCGTTTTTTACATCCGTTACCTGTATTTCCACGGCAATATTATACCCTTTGATGCAAAAAAATCAAGAGATAAGAAAAATGGAATTTTAAAAAAAATATGATATAATACCCAGTCTTTTTCTTTAGGAAAGGGAGATATGGAAATCAAGGTGAGGCAGGGATATATAATAGATGGCTATATTCTTGAAGAGATGGTTGGTTCCGGGGGATTCTCAACGGTTTACAGGGCAAGAAGCATTGACCCGGTGCCGAAATACGATACCTTCATAGCGGTCAAGGTTCTTCATCCGAGAAGACTGGACAGGGCGCAGATAAGAAGATTCGTGAAAGAGGTGAAGATGTCAATTCCCCTCCGGCATCCAAATATAGTGAAGGTTTATGCCGTCAGGAGACAGGATTGGAATTACTTCGGGCTGATGGAATTCCTTGACACGGATTTACTCAGGGCAATCAGGACGAAACCTGAACTCTTTGACCAGCAGAAAGTTCTGGAGATAATAGAAAAGGCGGGCAGGGGGCTGGAGTATATACACCGCAACGGCATAGTTCACAAGGATGTAAGTCCGGCCAATATTCTTGTTTCCTATCTGCTTGACAGGATCAAGATTACCGACTTCGGACTGGCCAGGAAAACGGGTTTCCTGCAGAAAGACAACGGCGCCGGCGGTACGGAAGGTTACATAGCGCCTGAGCGATTGAACGGTATGCCTGCGGATGTGAAATCCGATATCTATTCTTTCGGGAAGACGATTGAAAAAATATACTCTGAACTGGGCATTGCAATGCCGGACAACGTGAAATACGTCTTTGAAACAGCCGTGAAACCCACACCGGAAGAAAGATTCTATGACATGAGGGAACTCTTGTACTTCCTTGACATAAAAAAACAAAATGCCTGTTAAGGTGGTATATTCTGAAAAACTTCTTGAATACGAAGAAAAAGGGCATCCCGAATCACCCGAAAGGCTGAAGGCGATAGAATCTTTATTGAGAAAAAGGAAAGACTCTTTTGAGTTCATCACGCCTGCCGCCTGCGGGGAAAAAGAATTACTGCTTGCACACACGGAAGAACTTGTAAGGAAGGTTAAAGAGAACGATTTTTTTGACCCCGACACTCCAAATATAGCCGAAATATATTCCTACGCTCTGCTATCCTGCGGGGCGGCCGTTGATGCGGCTCGCATTGCCCTCGGCGGCGAAAAATCTTTCTCTCTTGCCAGGCCGCCCGGACACCATGCAGGCAGGAACGGACTGGGGGGATTCTGCTATTTCAACAATATGGCCGTAGCGGTGAAAAAAATCTTGCTTGAAACCGGGCTCAGGGTTGCGGTTCTGGACATAGACGGGCACCACGGCAACGGCACCGAGGAGATTTTGAAAGGCGAAGATAGCGTCATATACGTATCGCTGCATCAATACCCGGCCTTTCCCGGAACAGGGGGCGTTTCTTTTGGGAACTGTCATAATTTCCCTGTTTTGCCTGGCGTGGATTCCAGAAAATACATGGATAAATTTGTCGAGGCGCTGGGGGTCATAAAAAATTTTTCGCCGGATGTGCTGGGCATCTCCGCCGGATTTGACGGCCACAGGGACGACCCGCTGCTGAATCTCATGCTTGAGGATACGCATTTCTACCGCATGGGCAGAGCGGTTTCAAGAATAACCGGGAAAATTTTTGTCCTGCTGGAAGGCGGATATAATGTAAAAACCCTGGGCAATACCTGTTTTTGCTTCCTGAACGGATTGTCAGGCAGATAGAGGAGAAAATGGATTTCAAGAATCTGATAAAAGAGAGCGGTGCAGTTGTCGTTGACGGAAGTATGGGGACATACATAACCTGGCTCGGATACGCAGGTATCACCCCGGAACTGGCCGTTATTGAAGCGCCGGCACTCGTGGAACGCGTGCACACGGAATACATCAAAGCCGGTGCGCGGATTATCCTGACCGATACTTTCGGTGCCAATACATTGCGGCTTTCGAAAAAGGGTATTGCGTGGAAGGTGTCTGAGATAAACAAGGAAGCGGTGAAGATAGCCGCAGGAGTCCGGGACAGGTATCAAGGGACCTGTATCGCAGGCGATATTGGACCGACAGGAGAACTGCTTGAACCGTACGGAAATCTCGCCGTGAAACAGGCGGAAAAGGTGTTCCATGAGCAGGCATTGATATTGAAAGAGAGCGGCGCGGATTTCGTGATTCTGGAGACGTTTCAGGACATTGAAGAGTTGAGGATTGCCGTGCGGTCTGCAGGGGAAACGGGCGTTTCTATCCTGCCCTGCATTACGCTGAATGCCGGCGCAGGATACCGGACATTGATGGGGCAGGGCATTGAGGATATAGTGAGTTTCGCTTCTGATGAAAAGGTTGATGTCCTGGGTGTTAACTGCGGACTTGGAAGCAGGGACATGATAAATGTCGTACGGAGTATCAGGGGATTGACCGGCATCCCGCTCTGGATAAAACCCAATGCCGGTATGCCTGAGGTCAGGGGAGGCAAAACAGTATATCCCGAATCCCCGGAAGAGTTTGCTGACAATTGTGCGGAGATGGTCAGAGACGGGGTTAAATTCATAGGCGGATGCTGCGGAACGACTCCGGGGCATATCGCACTGCTGAGAAACAGGTTAAATGAAAACGGTTGAGGTCGTTTTTGACATTCCTCTTGACAGGACCTTTGATTACCTGCCCGGGAAATTCCTGCCGCAGATTTGCCCGGGTGTAAGGGTGGACGTCCCATTCGGAAAGCACAGAAGAGCCGGGGTTGTTCTTTCCGTAAAGGAAGAGGGGGCCGGAGAAAGGAAGGAATACAAGGAGATACTTGCGGTCTGCGACGCGTTCCCGATTATCACGGAAGAACTTTTCCTGACAGCTGGTTTTCTTGCCAGAAGATACTTCTCCTCTCTGGGGCAGGCGGTTTTCACAATGGTAAGAAGCCTTCCCGCGAGATACGGAATCCCGCCGGAATGTCAGGGCGGTATGCCTCAGAGGAGCAACATTTCGCGCAAACCCGGAGCATTCAGGAAAAAATATGTGCTGTCTCCGGGAGAAAGCGGACGGGCTGAGATATATGGCAGAATCATCTCCGGGATAAAAAGCGGCTCTGTTCTGTGCCTTTTCCCCGAGGTTGCGGCTGCGGATAGTTATTACAGGAAATTATCATGCATGTACGGAGAAAGAACGGTTTTGTTCCACTCGGGGTTAAAAAATAGCGAGAAGATCGCGACATGGTTCAAAATATTGAACACGGAGAATCTTATTATAGTCGGGACACGCATAGCGGTTTTTTTACCCTCATCGGACATGGAAGCCATAATAATTGACAGCGGCAATGATTCGTCTTACCGCGAACAGCAGACTCCCGGATATAATGCCGTTGAGGTGGCTGAATTCAGGAGTGCGGGGATGGACATACCTCTTACGATAGTGGAGGGGTGTCTTTCTGTCAGTGAGTACCTTGAGACGGAAAAAGGAGACGCGATACTGGAATCTTCAGGCATGGACGGGCTGCCGGAGGTTTATACCATCTTCACAGGCAGGAGAACCGTTGACAGGGACATGCCTTTCTTCGCCGCGGAGACGGTCTCCCTAATCGAAGAGTCCATGCTCAAAGGAGGGAAGGTTGCCGTTATCCATAACAGGAAGGGCAGTTCAAAGATCCTGAAGTGTGAGCAATGCGGGAGCGTATTTCCATGCGCCACCTGCGAGTCGGCCATGGTCCTCTCGGAAGACGGGAAAAACCTGCTGTGCCGCTTCTGCAATACGGCGGTGCCTTTCGGCAACCGGTGCATTTCCTGCGGAGGCAGGAAGGTCGGGGTAAGGTTGTACGGTATTGAAAAGATATTCAAGGCTTTGAAGGAACAGTACCCCGAGTTCAAAACGGTGAAATTCACAGCCGGCGCCGGAGATATGAGCGAAGAATTTGATATTGTTGTCGGCACGTCAATAGTTAGAAGAATGTTCAGCGCATATGACTTCTCACTCGTGGTTATCGTAAGCGGCGAGACCTTTCTTAACATACCGGACTACAGGAGCGAGGAAAAGTTCTTTGTCATGCTGAACGAGATAAGGGGATGTATTAACAACAAGGAATGCAGGATTATTATTCAGACGAGAAGCCCTCATCTTGAGGTATATGAAGCGCTCCGGGAAAATGATCCGGGGATTTTCCACAAGAAGGAACTTGTCATAAGGAAGAACCTCGGCTATCCCCCTTTTTCCGAGATACTGAAACTGGAGATAAAAGCGGCCAGGAAAAACGTTCTTGAATCCCGGAAGGAAACGATTGAGAAATACCTTAACGGGAAACAGTACGAGATAATCTATGCCGGGCCAGCGTTCCCTCCCGTGAAAAAAAGCAAGAACGTGTGGAAATACCTGTTGAAGATGAGCGGCGATTTTGACAGGGAAGAGTTGAAGAGGGCAGCGTACTCCGCGGGCGCTTCTTTGGAAAGCAACCCCGACCATATCTGACGTTTTCTGTCAT
>CAYOFY010000056.1:0-10788 GCA_964403465.1 uncultured bacterium | reverse complement strand
TCGGGATGGCAAAAGACGCCAGATTGCCACGCCCCAAAATACGGGGCTCGCAATGACAAGAAGGGGGAGGTGCAGAATGGCAAAGGTTCTGATAGTCTACTATTCTCTCGGGGGAAACACCAGGGAAGCGGCGGAAATAGTAAAAAAGGCGGCTGAAGCGGCAGGACATAAGCCCGTTATGAAGACAGGGCTGGAGGCGGATTTGAAAGATTTGCTTGGATGCGACGCCATTGTCATAGGAACCCCGGATTATTTCAGTTACATGGCAGGCGGCCTCAAGGATTTCTTTGACAGGACGTTGTATCCCTCAAGGGGAAAGGTGGAGGACAAGCCCTATTTTGCTTTCGTGACGCACGGCGGCGGTGGGAAAGCGATAGACAGCGTGGAAAGGATAGCCCAGAGTTTCAACTTCAAGAAGGCGGCCGAGCCGGTGCTCATCAAGAACAAACCTGATTCCGCCGCACGCAAACTTCTTGAAGAGACCACGAAGAAATTTCTTGCCGCATTATAATCACCCATGTGTGGAAAAATATCGTTGAACGGCAACAGGCAGCGGGTTGGCATAGATATTGAGGGAAGGGTGCAGGGGGTGGGGTTCAGGCCTGCCGTCTTCAGGCATGCCAGCGAAAGCAGGCTTGCCGGTTTCGTGGTGAACACATCGGCAGGAGTCTATATTGAGGTTGAAGGCAATTCCGCAGACATAAAGACTTTCCTGGACAGGATAAGATACAGACCGCCGAAGCAATCCGTCATAAAACACGTCTCTGTCATCTATTCCCTTCCGCTCAAAGGAGAAAAGGGGTTCAGGATAGAAAAGAGCAGGGTTGCCGGGAAGATAACGACCGAGGTATCCCCTGACATCGCGACCTGCGCCGGATGCCTGAAAGAACTTTTTTCTGCAAAAGACAGGCGACACCTCTTCCCTTTCATAAACTGCACCGACTGCGGGCCCCGGTTCACCATCACGAAAAACCTCCCTTACGACAGGAAGAATACCACAATGGAACGGTTCATGATGTGCCCGGACTGTTACGCCGAGTATATCAATCCGCTGGACAGGCGTTTTCATGCCCAGCCGGACTGCTGTTTTGCCTGCGGTCCAGAATTCCGTCTTTTGAAAGGAGAGAAAACATCTGCTACAGGTACGGATTCCATAAAGACCGCCGCCAGACTTATAGAAACCGGGCATATAGTCGCCGTGAAGGGGACAGGCGGCTACCACCTTGTATGCGACGGCGAAAACGCCGGGGCAGTCAATAAACTGAGGGAAAGGAAAAAACGAGGGGACAAGCCCTTTGCCCTGATGGCAAGAGATTTATCCATCGTAAGAAGATACTCCCTTTTAAACAATGCAGAAAAAAATATTCTCCGTTCATGGCAGACGCCCGTGGTAATCCTTAGAAAGAAAGCGGGATGTACTCTGCCTGAAAATATTGCGCCGTTCAACAGATATCTCGGTTTCTTTCTCCCCTATGCGCCCGTACATCACCTGCTCTTTTTTTTCGGGGGTTTTAAGGTTGTCGTGGCCACAAGCGCCAATATCGCCGACGAACCCATCATTTTCAGGGATGATGATGCGTCTTTAAGGAAACTCGCCGGTCTTGCCGATTATGTTCTGACAAACAACCGTGACATACATGCCGGCTGTGACGATTCCGTTGTAAAAATCCTGCCTCCGGACAGGACGCAGTTATTGCGGAAAGCCCGTGGATACACTCCTGACCCGCTCCCAACCACTTCTCTTTTCAAAAAAGAGGTTTTCGCCGCAGGGGCGCAGGAGAAAAACACATTTTCTTTCGGCAGGGACAGAAGAATTATCACAAGCCAGCACGTGGGTTCTATTGACAGCATGGAAGCTCTTGATTTTTACAGGTACCTGTACGACCATTTCAAGACGCTCTTCGGCTTCCGGCCGGAGGTCATCGCGTATGACCTGCACCCGGACTACATGGCAACCCAATTTGCCCTTGAGAAGGCGGAAAAAGAAAAACTGCCGGTCGTAGGCGTACAGCACCACCACGCCCATATCGCCTCCTGCATGATGGAAAACCGCCTGCCGAATAAAAAAGTGATAGGCATCGCCCTGGACGGTACCGGCTACGGTGAAGAGGGGGACATCCGCGGAGCGGAAATTATGCTTGCCGACTACAAAGGGTATGAAAGACTTGCGTATCTTGATTATACCGGACTGCCCGGAGGAGAAAAGGCGATAACGGAGGTATGGAGAACAGCCGTTGCCTTCCTGCACGGTGCATTCGGCGGCGATTTTTCTGGACTGAAGATACCGTTCCTGGAAAATATTGAAAAGGAAAAAATATCCGCCTTAAAGGAAATGATTGAAAACAATGTCAACTGCCCGCCCGCTTCAAGTATGGGGCGGCTCTTTGACGCTGTCTCCGCCATAGCCGGAATACGGAGGGAAATAACCTATGATGCTCAGGCGGCGGTTGAACTGGAGATGGCGGCTGAAAAGGAGAAGGTGACCCCCTACAGGTTCGGGACAAGGCAGGAGAATGAAAGAATCATCATTGACTCCTCGCCGGTGATAAGGGAGGTCGTAAGCGACATTTCAAGAGGTGTCTCCGCCGGCGCTGTTTCCCACAGGTTCCACGCCGGGGTTGCGGGAATAGTTACAGAAATATGTAAAAGAATAAAGGAAGAAAGGAATATTTCTGTTGCGGTTCTCTCGGGCGGGGTCTTCCAGAACATCCTGCTGCTTGATATGGTGTGCGGGAAACTGGGCAGGGAGGGATTCAGCGTTTACGCCCACAGCCGCCTGCCGGCAAACGACGGCTGTATTTCCGCAGGCCAGGCAGCCGTCGCCCTTCACAGCAGACTGGCTTCACTCGGATAGAAAAACAGGGGGAGAGTCTCAGATTCATGAAGCGGTGCCGGACAGGAAGGATTCTTCTATCTTGCGCTCTATCCTGTCAAGCTCCTCTTCCGCCCCGGAAGAAGAGATATATCTCATCTTTACGATATTTGTTCTCGCCGGCATATCAATAATCCTTTCTATCGGAACCCCCTTCTCCAGGGCGGCCACGGCAAGATGATGGAAAAGGAGCACGAGTTTAAGCATCCTGTACTGCTGCCTCAGGGTCGTGAATGCATCCCTGTCGTCAAAAGCGCTCTGGTGAAGGAAGTCTTCTCTTATTGAGCGGGCTGTTTCAAGAAGAAGGCGGTCCTGCATTGACAGCGTTTCCATCCCCACGAGCCGCACTATCTCGTTCAATTCCGCTTCCTTCTCAAGTATTGAAAGGGCCTCCTGTCTTTTTTCCGCGAAATCAGGCGCAATCTCTTCCTGCAGGTAGGGCCTTATGTTTTCCACGTAGAGGGAATAACTTGTGAGCCAGTTTATCGCCGGGAAATGCCTCTGGTATGCAAGCCGGTCATCCAGCCCCCAGAAAACCTTTGCGACCCTCAGGGTCATCTGCACAACAGGGTCGGTCAGGTCGCCTCCCGGGGGACTCACCGCGCCTATGACGGAAAGAGATCCTTCCCTGCCGTCTTTCCCAAGGCACATCACCTTGCCCGCCCTCTCGTAGAAAGACGCCACGCTTGTTCCCAGGTATGCGGGATAACCCTCCTCCCCGGGCATCTCCTCCATCCTGCCCGAAATCTCCCGCAGCGCCTCGGCCCACCTGCTCGTGGAGTCGGCCATGAGGGCAACGGAATAGCCCATGTCCCTGAAGTATTCGCCCATGGTGATACCCGTGTATATGGACGCTTCCCTGGCGGCAACCGGCATGTTGGAGGTATTGGCGATAAGAACCGTCCTTTCCATGAGAGGCCTGCCCGAAGACGGGTCTTTCAACTCCGGGAATTCTATGAGGACATCCGCCATCTCGTTTCCCCTCTCTCCGCAGCCGATATACACCACAACCTGCGAATCCGCCCACTTCGCCACCGCGTGAAGTACAACCGTTTTGCCAGAGCCGAAAGGTCCGGGGATGCAGGCGGTTCCGCCCTTGAGAACCGGGAAAAGCGTATCTATTACCCGCTGCCCGGTAACAAGCGGCTCGGAAGGGGGCTTCTTGCCCTTGAAGGGACGCCTCGTGCGTACGGGCCATCTCTGCATAAGATAGAGGGGTTCTTCGCCTCTGTCTTCAGTTTTTATCCTGCCTATCTCATCCTCAACGGTGAAACTCCCCTTTTTTATATCGGCTATCGTTCCTTTCAAGCCGGGAGGAACCATTATCCTGTGTATGAGAATGGCGGTTTCCTTCACCTCTCCGATAATATCCCCTCCCTCAACCATGTCACCCTTCCTGGCGGACGGGACAAACTCCCATTTCTTCTCTCTGTCAAGGGAAGGCATCTCCATCCCCCTGAAAATAAAATCTCCCTTTTCCTCTATCCTGGACAGGGGTCTCTGTATGCCGTCAAAGATGTTGGAAAGCAGCCCGGGACCAAGTTCAACCATAAGAGGTGCTCCGGTGCCGAAGACCGGGTCGCCGACCTTAAGGCCCTCGGTCTCTTCGTACACCTGTATGGATGCGGTTTCGCCCTCCAGGCGGATTATCTCGCCGACAAGTTTTTCCTCGCCGACCCTCACCACGTCAAACATCCTTGACGATTTCATCCCTTCCGCCTGAACAAGCGGCCCGCTCACCTTTATTATTTTCCCCTTGTCCATTATTTATCCGTCCTAATACCGCAGGCTAAAGACCTGCGGCTACCGCAAAAGAGAGAAAAACACCTCAGATTTGGATGGCAGATTAAGTTCGCCGGAGAGCAAGGCAACAAGGAGTCAGAACCGCAGGCATACTTTAGAAGTATGCTGAGGAAGCTGACGACACAGTTAACGCTGCTATCCGGATGAAATTAATCTGCTCACCCCTTCATGCCGGTTGCTTTCCTTATAAGCTCCTCAACGAGGCGATACCCCTTTCCCTCCCTTGACCGCAGACTCGGTATCACCAGCATCTTCTTGTCCGTCATGTATCTCTTGAAGCGCTCCCTGTCAAAAACCTCCTCGGTGATAAAGACCATTGCGTAGTCGGATATCTCCAGGGATTCCATCACCTTTTCCGCCTCATCGGTGTCATGTGCGTCGAAAATATCCGCTCCGAAAACCCGGAAAAATTCAACGGAAGTCGCATCCCCTATGAAGCCTATCTTTTTTTCCATCAAACTTCCTGAATTTCAGACTTTCCACACAACTCTATTCTCCGAGGGTCTTATCCCAGAGGCTATTTTCTGCAATTCAACAAGCAATTTTATTTTTTCTTCAAAGGGCAGTTTTGCCTGGTCCTTATGAAACTTCTCTTTTCCGCAAAACACAATCCTGCGTATTTTTTCCATGTCTTCACCCGTAACGATATATTTCTTTTTCTCTTTATGTTTCATAACAACCCCTGCCGTTTGATTTCTTCCTTCAAATCATATTTTGCGAGTATTTCCTTGAGTTTTTTCCTGTCCACCTTCGCTTCTTCAAGTATCTTTTCAATCTTATGCAGGTCCTTTTTTCTTCCTGCTTTCAGAAGGATGGCTATTAGATATTCCGGTTTCACTATTTTTGTCGCAATCCCTTTGAAAAGAATTTTTCTGGCGTTTCTTACGGCCTCGGTTTCAAGTTCATCCGCGGGGATAAACTGTACGGGGATTCCTTCTATAATTATATGTTCGCCTTTCCATGGATATCCCCTGCCGTTCAGATAATTATAGACGGGCGACAACAGAATAATCCTGCCCTTTTTCCCCTGTTCAATAAGTATAAAAATATCTACGTCGTACGTAAGAAACGGCTCAATATAAAACATGGCGGCAATGCCGCCGCCGATAGCATAGTCGTCAATCAGCCCTTTTTCAACCATCCTGTTGATTGCTTTTATAACATTTACCATCGCAACATTATAATTTACAATAAACGGCACGAAATTGCAAAAAACTTGACAAAATCTTCTCCTGTGAATAACATCAGTAATAAATTTCATGGACAATCTTAAATTCGTTCTTATCGGCGGGGGCAGTTACGGATGGACGCATACGCTTATAACAGACATCGCCTGCACGCCAGCCCTGAAGGGGACGCATATCATACTCCAGGATATTGACCCGGAGCCCCTCAAAACGGTCGTCCCCCTCTGCCAGAAGATCTCAACGGAACTGAAAGCGGAACTGAGGATAGAAGGGACGACCGACCTTGATTCATCCCTGCGCGGAGCCGACTTTGTCGGGCTGACAATCTCAACAGGCGGCGCATGGGCTGACAACCTTGACATGGAAATCCCTGCCCGCCACGGCGTTCTGCAGCTTGTGGGCGACACGGTGGGACCCGGAGGATGGAGCCGCGCGCTGCGCAACATACCTGTTGTGACCGATATCGTCCGCAAGGTGGAAAGACTGGCGCCGAACGCCTGGTTCATGAACTATTCCAACCCCATGACCGTGCTCACAAGAACCCTTCAGAAAGCCAGCCCGGTGCGTTCAATGGGAATCTGTCACGAATTGCAGGGCTTCATGCTCCACATTGACTACTTCTTCGGGGTTGACTGGGAGAAGGACATAACGCTATCAATGGCAGGCATAAACCACCTGATATGGATTTTGAGCATGACCGTGAAGGGACACGACGGACTGGCGCTTCTCAGGGACTATATCCGCGACCCGGAGCATTTCAAGCCCCTCGGTCCCCAGGTTGTCAACGAGGAACTTGCGAGGGCAGGCGGTGTGGCGCCGAGCCAGAGGGTGAAGTTTGACATCTTTGAAAGATGCGGGTTCCTGACCGCTGCAGGCGATTCGCACATAGCGGAGTTTTTCCCGCACTACCTGCGCAGCGAAGAAGATGCAAGGCGCTGGGGCTTCCTGCAGGAGGGCATCAGGGCTCACACCTTTGCAAGAACAGGGGGCAGGGAAGACAGGGCAGGGAAATGCAGGGACATGCTTGAAGGAAGACGGCCTCTCCATCTCAAGCATTCTCATGAACATGCCGACAGGATTATCGCCGCTCTTTCAGGTAAAGGAACGCCTGTTGTCACGCCCCTGAACAGGCCGAACACAGGGCAGGTCGATAATCTACCCAGGGATGCGGTGGTTGAAACCCTGGCCTATCTTGACGGTGACGGGATACACCCGCTTGCCGCTGGCATACTTCCAAATCCCGTCGTACAGTACATAATGAGACATATACCTAACCAGGAGATGATCGCCGAGGCCGGGCTTACGGGCAACAGGGAGATGGCTGTATGCGCGCTTGCCGGCGACCCGCTGATACCGACCCCGGATATTGCGGCACGAATAGCGGATGATTTTTTTGAGGCGTTCCGCGAGTACCTGCCGCAGTTCAACGGAAAATGGAGTCTCTGATAACACAATAAGGAGATGTACCATGAAAATAGTGAAGGTGGGGATACTGGGGCAGGGACGCAGCGGCAGGAACATACACGGCAGGTACCTCAGCACCGCTAAGGATAAATACCAGATTGTCGCGGCATGCGACCTGCTGAAGGACAGGCGGGACAGGGCGGCTAAAGAATACGGATGCGATGTATATGCCGACTACAGGAAGATGTTTGACAGGAAGGATATTGACTTGTTTGTCAATGCCCTGCCAAGCCACCTGCATGTCCCGGTAACAAAACAGGTGCTTGATGCCGGATTCAACGTGCTGTGCGACAAGCCACTGGCAAGAAAGGTGAAAGAGGTGGACTTGCTGATTGCGGCGGCGAAGAAACGCGGGAAGGTATTTGCCATCTACCAGCAGTCAAGGTACGCACCTTATTTCCAGCAGGTGAAGAAGGTCATAAAATCAGGTGTCCTGGGGCGTATCGTACAGATAAGCATTGCATTCAACGGGTTTGGAAGAAGGTGGGACTGGCAGACACTGCAGGAGTACAACGGCGGCAGTTTGCTCAATACAGGCCCTCACCCACTTGACCAGGCGCTGAACCTGCTGAATGCTGACAGGACGCCGCAGGTAACATGCATCATGGACAGGGTCAACACATACGGGGACGCCGAGGATTACGTGAAACTGCTCCTGCGGGCCCCGGGCAAGCCCCTGGTTGACCTCGAGATTTCATCCTGCTGCGCGTACCCGGTGTTCACCTATGCCATACAGGCAAGCAGGGGCGGACTGAAAGGAAATGATTTCCGCATAGACTGGAAGTACTACAAACCGTCAGAGGCGCCGAAAAGGAAGCTGCAGCGCACGCCCATAGCCAACCCGGACGGCACTCCCTCGTACTGCGTTGACAACCTGAAATTCCACGAGGAGCACTGGGACCTGCCCGAAGAGCAGAAAGACCTGTTCATGACCATGAACATGGCATTCTACGGAATGTTATACAAAACGCTGACCGGGGGCAGGCCACTGGAGATAACCCCCGGGCAGGTGAGACAGCAGATTGCGGTTATTGAGGAATGCCACAGGCAGAATAAGCTGGGTAAAAAATAAAATCGCATGGTACCCCTCCCAACCTTCTACCCGGGGAGAGAAGGGGGAGGAGACAGAGGGGAGAGGATTTCAGGGGTCATGGAAATATACACCGGCATTGATATTGTTGATACTGACAGGTTCCGTCGGGCAGCGGAAAGATACGGGGACAGGTTTATCAACAGGGTTTTTACAGCGAGAGAGATGGCAGCCATCCCTGCAAGAGACAAAAATCTGTATCTCTGCATCTCCTTTTCTTTTAAGGAAGCCATCTGGAAGGCAATGCCTGAGATAATGCAGAAGGATTTTTATTTCAGGGACATAGAGGTGACATGGAAACGGAGAAAACCGATTGTTTCCCTGAAAGGAAAGACCGACAATCCGGGCCTCAGCCTCCACTTTTTCACAATTGCCAACTCCGTCGTAACAACAGCGGTTTTATTGCTTTGACGAAGTGGAAACATATTGCCCGTTTCTAATTCGTGCATAGAGGGAAGAAGCAAGGAAGAGGTCCCGACTGACAAAGGCAGACAGCCTTTGTCGGGATCCCGATTCATCTTGTTCGGGATGAGGAGGTGTATGATGGAAATACACCGACGAAGTCGATGACGCAGATGATGAACCTATATGTGCGAAGTAGAAGCGGAGTAGGTGTCGAAGGCAATACGGAGCTCCTCATTGGTAGGAATGACATACACCTTCACCCTTGAATCCTTCGTGCTTATCTCTTCTTCCTTTGAGAAGTTCTTGTAGTTTCTATCGTTGTCCAGTATTATCCCGAACTCCTCCATGCCTGACAGCGCCTTCTCCCTGACCTCAGGGGTCTTTTCACCTGCGCCAGCAGTGAAGACGATGGCATCGACTCTACCGAGAACGGCCATATAGGCGCCAATGTACTTCTTCACCCTGTAACTGTAGATATCAATTGCCAGGGAAACCTGTCTCCTGTCAATATTTTCAAGAAGGTTGCGGAAATCGTTTGAAACGCCGGACAGCCCAAGAAGCCCGCTTTTCTTGTTCAGGAGGTCGTTAACCTCTTTCGGGGTAAGCCCGATTGAATCTATGAGATGAAAGATGATACCCGGGTCTATATCTCCCGACCTTGTGCCCATCACCAACCCTTCCAGGGGTGTCAGCCCCATGCTCGTGTCAACGGAACGGCCGTTTCTCACCGCGGTTATGCTGCATCCGTTGCCAAGGTGGCAGGTGATTACATTGACGTCATACTTGTCCTTTCCCATTAGTTCCGCAGCCCTTCTGGCAACGTACCTGTGCGAGGTTCCGTGGAATCCGTATTTCCGTATCCGGTATTTTTCATAGAACTCGTACGGTATGGCGTACAGAAACGCCTCCTCGGGCAGGGTGGTATGGAACGCGGTGTCAAAAGCGGCAACCTGCAAACTGGACGGGAAGAACTTCATTGAAGCCCTGATGCCTGAAAGGTTATGGGGGTTATGGAGGGGCGCAAGTGTTCTGTATTCTTCTATCTTTCTTATGATTTCATCATTTATTACAACGCTTGTATCAAAACCCTCACCGCCGTGCACAACCCTGTGCCCCACACCCTCTATTTCTTTCAGTTTCTCCACGATACCTGTATCCCGGGCGACAAGGGTATCCGCAATCAGGTGCAGCGCCTCTTCATGGTTGCTGATTTTAACCGGCGATTTGTGATGCACCTTTCCCCTTGTCGTGCTGTAGGAGAAAAGCGAGCCCTCCTCGCCTATCTTCTCAACGTTCCCTTCGGCAATCATCTGCTCCGAGGGCATCTCAAAGACCTTGAACTTGACAGAGGAACTGCCGCAGTTTATCACCAGTATTTTCATTTGTTTGCCAGATGTTTCTTTATGAATTCCACGGCTGTGCCAACGGTTTTTACCTGAAGAGCGGCGTCTTCTTCCATTTCAATGTCAAACTCGTCTTCAAATGCTGCAACCAGTTCAAGACTCTGCACGCTTTCCGCCCCGAGGTCTTCCACAAACCTGCTTTCTTCCCTCATATCCACCTCGTCAATGCCGAGCACCTCCGCAGTCACTTTTTTCACTCTTTCCAAAACCTCTTTCTGCTCCATTCTCTCTTTCCTCCTTTTAAACAATCTGCCAATTTGAATTAATATAGTAACCTATGTTTTACACATACATGCGGTTTCTGAAACGGGCGTCTGAACGAGGAGCGGGCATGGTTCTCGTTTTATGAGAGAGCAACGAGAGAAGCCGAACGCAGACCGCCTCGCCGGGGCGGTCAAGTGTCCCGTATGAAGAAAGCCGCATGGATGTGTCACGATTCAACTTGCTTTTCTTAAGAACACGGAAAATTTCTGGAAATCCAGGGCTTTGAGGGAGGCAGTCCTGGAGCGTCGTGCTCGGACTGGCTTGCCTCATAAGCCAATTTTTCAAGTTTATTTGCTGAGT
>CAYOFY010000055.1:0-11245 GCA_964403465.1 uncultured bacterium | reverse complement strand
CAGGCATTGAGCGAAGCAATGAACTGGATGCTGGACAACGCCGACAGATACGACCGCAAAAGCATCTCTTTGAATGCACGCAAAAAGTATTCTTATGAAACCATCGGCGCAAAGATAACCGCCATATACGAAAAAGCATTGACCTCCTACAAGCAGAAGATGGCATAAATGCACCCGGAAAATGAATAAATCAGATAACCAGAATCCCCTTGTGAGCGTAATAATACCTGTCCATAACAGAAGCGAGTTACTGCCAAGAACAGTCAGAAGCGTTGTAACCCAGACCTATAGAAACCTTGAAATCATAATCATAGATGACGGTTCTTCCGAAGATATAAAAAGCATGGTTGACGGTTTTAATGACAGCCGGATAAGATATCTCAGACATGATATAAACAGGGGAGTTGCAGAGGCGCGAAACACCGGGCTTAAAGCATCTCATGGAGATTTTATCTCATTTCTTGATTCGGATGACGAATACCTGCCTGAAAAAATAGAAAAGCAGGTGAATATTTTCAGAAAAGTAATGAAAACAGGAATCGGGGTTGTTTATTGCGGGATGTGGAAAGAAAACAGAGACAAGACATACCGGTACCGGCTTAACAATCCGACCAGTAAATGGTTTTTCCTGACGCAACAGATTATGTTGAAAAAGGAGGTTGCTGAGAGAATCGGCTTTTTTGATACGTCCTTCAGTACTGCCGAGGATGCCGATTATGTTTACCGGCTCAAAAAAGTCTGCAGATTTGCCGGCACAAGAGAACCGCTCATAATATTTCATGATACTCCTTCCTCCCTCGACAAGAACCTGAAATTACTTCCCGTAAACAGGGAAACTTTTCTAAGAAAACATGCTGGCACAATGTCCCCCGAAGAAAAAAGTTCCCTGCTTTGCAGAGCGGCTAAATATTATCTTCATGACAGGAGAACAGTCAAAGGATATAAGTCTTTTTTCAGGGCATATATTTATTATCCTTTGAATATTCATGCCTTGAGAAAACTCATAAGATTGTTCCCTCTCTTTCTTTTTCATATCTTGAAAGAAAAAAAAGATCAGGAGAATACCTGACATTTTTCTATCAGGTATGCCTTGTATTTCCGGCAAGAAAAAACCTCTATTGAAAATCCAGGAATTCTCGGATAGCAGCGGGGTTTATTGCCGAGGAATGGTTTATGTGCTAACATAAAAAATAAAATCAGGGATTTTAACAAATGAAAAAGAGATTATCTTTTATCCTGTGTTTATTGGCATGTATTTTGCTTGCCGGTTGTGCCCATGGAAGAAAAATATCTGCAAGGGAGGCATTGGAAGAAGCTCTTGTCCGTTCAGGTCCCAAGAATGGGAGTATCCCTCCCGAAGAGCATTCCGGACAACCATCTCCTGCGGAAAAAAAAGAACAAGTGCCGGAAAACGCTGAAACAGGTTATTCTTACAGCAGAAAAAGACCTTACATTCTCTTTCCTGAACGTAAACAGATTGTTGAGCCTGTTGCACCGCCGGAAGAAAATCTTGTCCCTGTCATACCTGTTACTCCAGCCGTCCCGGAAATTCCGCAAGAGACTTTCGGAACGGAAGAAACGGCCTCACTGGCAAAGAAAGATATCCCGGATAAAACTGAAACAATAGAAAAACCGGAGGCGGCCAAAAAGGCACCTGCTATTCCGCCTGAGACGATTTCACCTCTGGACAGGTGGAACGGGGAATGTCTGGTGTATCAGATAACATGGAACTCCATACGTTTCGCCAAAGGATTACTGGCCTGCAGGAAAACGAAGAACGCCTATGGAGAAGTCTTCCATATTGTCGGTCTCAGTGTCCCGGAAGAAAAGATGTCCGGCATCGGTATGGCGCTATACAGAATGGATGCCTTTATTGACACCAAGACTCTTCTTCCATACTATTACTACCAGTACCGCAAAATCAAGGAAAAAGAGGACATCCTTGATATACGATTTGAATGGAAGAACAGGTCTTATGTATCAAAATACAGGAAATTCAAAAGCGGCAAGATTTACAGCACCAAGGAAAATACCGTAAAACTGCCTGATGCTGCCTATGATGCAATATCCATTTTTTATGTCATACGAACCCTCAACCTGGAAAAACCTATATGTCTTAACATCCCCATAGCACTCAGGGATCTATGGGAATTGAGCATTCAGATAGTAGGGAAAAGAACTCAAAATGTGCTTAATATGGGCAAAAAGGAGGTTTATGTTCTCAGGCCGCAGGCGCAGAGCGACGAAGGGTTTTTCACGAAAGGCGCCATGGACCTCTGGATTACTGCAGACCAGAAAATGATACCCGTATATCTGGAAGGGAAGGTTTCCTTTGGAAAGGCAAGAATGTCGTTAATATCGGAAACCAGACTTGCACCAGAAACAACTTTCAGTGCAGAAACAATAGCTGATATTCTCAGCAGATTCAATTAGATGAAAATCCTTTCTATTGAAACAACTTCAGAGATGGCAAGCATTGCATTTCTTCAAGATGGTGACATAGTTTCCGAACATTCATTCAAAAACGCTGATATCGCTGGTATTCTTCTGGAATATACAGACAACATCCTGGAAAAGAGCAGATGCCCGGTGAACAACCTTGATCTCATAGTAGTATCCCGCGGTCCCGGCTTATGGACAGGGATACGGTTGGGCATGGGAGTTGCAAAGGGACTTGCTGTTCCTTTTAAGACAGCCATATATTGCCTGGAAACGCCGGAGAGTCTTTTTTTTGGGCTCAAGGAAATGAAAGTTGCTGTCGCATGCGTAATAAATGCCTGCAGGGGTCAAGTACATTTTTCCAGCTTTGCCGGCAGGTTCAATTACAAAAGGCGTTACCCGCTAAAAATCATAAATTTCAACCAGCTCCATATGATCTGCAGTGGAAAAGGAATAATTCTTACGGGACCCGGAATTCCCGTAATACCAAAAAAAACAAGGGATTTAAAAACTGTCAAAATACTTTCAAGACAGCTATTGTATCCGAAAGCAAGCATGAACGCACTTCTGGCACTCGAGAAAATCAGAAGAAATATCCCTTCGCTGCCCCTGGAACCATTCTATGGTAGATGAAAATAGAATCAAGATATCATTCATAATTTCAGGCTCGGAGATTGGCGGAACAGAAAAAATGCTGCTTCTTATGACAGAAAGCATTACTCCTGAAAGATTCTATCCTCCAACTGTTTTTGCCATAAAAGGTTCCGGTAAATTCACGGAAGAACTGGAACACAAGAAAATCAAAACTTATGTATTTAATCTCAAAAAGAACCCTCTTGAATTTATAAGACTGCTTAGAACCGTCAAAAAAGAGTCCCCGGACATACTGCATTCATTTCTCTTCTACGGTAATTTGACAGGGAGGATAATCGGCAGGTTGCTGAAAATCAAGGTCGTCATTTCCTCACAGAGAAGTACTGATCCCTGGAGAAAGAAATATCACTGGTTTATAGATAGGGTTACAGCCAGATGGACAGATATCATAATTTCAAATTCACATGCAGGCAAGAAGGCCCTTACCGAAAATGCCGGAATAAGCGGCGAAAAAATAATCGTAATACCCAACGGCATAAGGATGGATAAATCAGGTTTTACGTATTCACGAAAAGATTTCGGAATAGAACCTTCGGAATATCTCGTTGGTACGGTAGGCAACCTTCGCAGTCCGAAAGGACATACCTATCTTATATCAGCAGCTCCCGCTATCCTCAAAGACTTCCCGGAAACAAGATTTGTAATAGTAGGGCAGGGGGAACTCAGACAAACGTTGGTCAACGAGACAAGAAAGGCAGGGATAGAGGACAGATTCATTTTTACGGGATTCATAAACAATGCCGCAGATATCATAGATTTATTTGATATTTTCGTTTTTCCGTCCTTGTGGGAAGGCTGTCCGGTTAGCCTTCTTGAGGCGATGGGAAAGGGGAAACCCTGTGTTGCGTTTTCGGTTGGCGATATACCACACATAATTGAAGATGGAGTAAGCGGACTGTTAATCCCTGTCAAGAATCACACGAAACTTGCCGGTGCAATAATATCACTGCTGAGAGACAGAGAGCAGCGCTACAACATGGGTGAAAATGCAAGAAAGCGGGTTAAAGAAATTTTCTCTCTCGAAATCATGATGAAAAAATATATTGCCGTATATACGGAAACTGTTGATTTTAAGAGAGAGAGAAGGTAAAATCTTACCTGAATTTCCATGAAGGAGTCTGAATGCAAAAAACCAAGAAACAAACAGTAGACTGGTTCAAATCAATCCTGGCAGCGGTGGCAATAGCTCTCCTTGTCAGGGCTTTTTTCATCGGTAATTTTAAGATTCCCACCACATCAATGGTACCAACCCTTGACGTGGGTGACAGGCTGCTCTCCAATGATATAATTTACAAGATAAGGGCACCCAGAAGAGGTGAGGTTGTCATTTTCAAGTATCCGGAAGAACCCAGGAGGGATTTTGTGAAAAGAATGGTGGGTTTGCCGGGGGAAAAAGTCATGCTGAAAAATGGCAGGATATACATAAACGGCAGACAGGTCAGTGACAAAAATATTGCGTCAAGATATTATTACAGCGACGGATATTACGGAAATGAATGGGAAATAGAAATCCCTCAGAAGAGTTATTTTGTTCTCGGAGACAACAGTATAAACAGCAAAGACAGCAGATACTGGGGTTTTGTCCCTGAAAAGAATCTGGTAGGAAAGGCTATATTCACATACTGGCCTCCGTGGCGTATGGGTTTCATTCACTGACCGGAATAGGTATGAAAATGCACAAGCAGAAAGAGAATGCAAATGTTGAAACAACCCACATAAAGATACAGGATTTGACCAGATTGAGAGAAACTGCCCGCGGGTTCAGACAGCTGCAGAAGGATATGGAGGAAAAACAATCACAAATAAAAGATTTGAAAGAGAGATACTTGAGGACCATCGCCGAATTTGACAATTACAAGAAGCGGACAGACAGGGAGAAACAGGAAATATACAGATTCGGAACGGAGAATCTTGTTTTGAAGCTGCTGCCATTTGATGAAATATTTGAAGAGGTCATAAAGCATATGGAAAACAGCCCATCCCTGGAGTCCATTCACAAGGGCCTTGAAATGTTGAAGAAGGAGTTCACCAAACTTCTTGATGGCATGGGAGTCAAAAAAATAGAGACAACCGGGAAAATATTCAACCATGAGTTTCATGAAGCGGAAGAAAGCGTGGAAACCAATAAATTTGAAGAAGGAACAATTATTCAAGAAGTGAGAAGCGGTTATCTATTCCACGATAAAATCCTGAGACCCGCCCTGGTAAAAGTGGCAAAGAGACCGGAATCCAGAATTACTAAAAATGATAAAGATCCTGTCCCCGGCAAAGATTAATCTTTTTCTGGAAATCGGAGGTCTGGGGAAGAAACTGCATAATCTCATGTCGTTGGTAGATATAGTGAGTCTGTACGATGAGATAAGAATTGAAGAATCAGTTACAACTGAAGTCCTCTTCCATTCAGAATGGACTATTCCAGCCGAAAACACGGTTACAAGAACTATTTCTCTTCTCAGGAGGATTTTCAACGTTAATAAGGGCGTACGCATAGAAATTCTAAAGAAAATACCTCCTGGAAGCGGATTGGGGGGCGGTAGTTCAAATGCTGCGTCCGTTTTAAGGGCGCTTCTGAAAATATGGAAAATTGATTTGGGTGAAAAGAGACTTACCCGCATAGCCAGCCTGGTAGGCAGTGACGTTCCCCTGTTCATCCAGGGAGGAAGATGCATTGTTGAAGGGACTGGCAATAAGATAGAAAAGAAAGGTGTCTCCGGTATGACACTGGCCTATTATCTTTCAATACCTCCCTTTTCTGTATCAACCCGGGAGGTCTATTCACGTTTAGATTCATTGAAAATAAAGGGCAATTTGACAGAAGCAAGGGAAAAAATTAAACTTTTGAATGAAGAAATTGAACTCAAGCATATGGAAAATATTGAAAAAATCATGCAAAACAGACTCGAAGAACCCTATTTTGATTTATATAATCAAGCAAAGGGGGTGAAAAGGCAACTGGAGCGGCACACGGGGAAAAAGTTTTTCGTCTCAGGAAGTGGGGGAGCCCTGTTTTCGGTTTTTCCAGACAGGAGAGATGCCGAGACAAGAACGTCTCTGTTCAACGCTAAAGGGTGGAAAAGTTGTATCGTAGAAAGTATCAAAACTTCTTAGAAAAGGGGGATACGATGCAGATCACAGAAACAAGAATTTCACTCGTAGGCAGACCCAACAGCAGATTGAGAGCATATGCCTCCGTAACTTTTGACGACGTTTTTGTCGTGAGGGACATACGCATCATAGAAGGGAAAAACGGTCTTTTTGTCGCTATGCCCAGTAAAAAAATGCAGAGGGATTGCCCAAAGTGTGGATTCAAAAACTCCGTATCAAATAAGTTCTGCGGTTCCTGCGGTAACGCTCTCAATCCGATTGATGAACAAGCTTTTTCACCATCCCAACAGCATCGGGATCTTGCCCATCCCATAAAAACAGAATTTCGTGATTATATCCAGGAAAAAGTTCTTGCTGAATACAAAAAGGAAGAAGAGAAGAAATAAAACCCCTGAAATATCTTCATTAAGTATTTAGAATGAAGGTCCTTGCAGAATTTTCGTAATGAATACCTATACATATACGGCACTTGATAAACAGGGAAAGAAGGTATCTGGCAGAATGAAAGGCGAAGATACCTCCCGGATCAAGAAAACACTGAAGGAGCAAGGACTTTACGTAATAAACATCTCCGAGAGAACTCCATATTTTCTCCCATTTTCCATTGTAATAAAAGAAGGTGAGATTGTTGTCGCGATAAGAGAATTGGCCACATTCGTAAGTTCCAAACTCCCGCTTGATGAATGCCTCACTGGAGTTGTTTCTCAGATGAAGGATGGAAAACTGAAAAAGGTTTTTGAGGAAATTCAAAAAAAAATACGGGAGGGCAAAAGTTTTTCTGAAGCGCTCAAGGACTTTCCTTCAATATTTTCGGATATGGTAATATCAATGGTACGGGCAGGAGAAGAAACCGGAACACTTGACAAAATTCTTCTCAGAATTTCAGATTTTCTGGAAAAAAGACAGTCGTTCAAGAACAAGATTAGAAGCATAATGAGCTATCCTCTGTTTATGTTATTCATCTCAATTGCTGTATTTATATTCTTGCTTTCTTTCGTTACTCCAACAATAACAAGAATATTTGCCCAGATTGATATGAAGCTGCCTGTTCCAACTGTCATGTTGATCAAAATAAGCGGTTTTTTCAAAAAATGGTGGATTTATATAGCTATTGTGATAATTATCATATACGTCGGAGTGAAGAGACTTTTTGCATCCGAAAAAGGCGAAATGATTACGGATTTCCTGAGATTCAGGGCTCCTGTTCTGAACAATCTGCTTCTGAAAAGAGAGATTATACTTTTTTCCAGTACAGCATCCACACTTATACAGGGTGGCGTTGATATAATTGAATCGTTCCAGATTGCAGGACAGGTGCTTTCCAGCCGTTTATTGAAAAACGAAATAAATGATATTGTGGAATCCCTTTCCAATGGAGGTTCACTTTCGTCCTCATTCGGCAACAGCAGGTACTTCCCCTATCTGGTTACCCAACTTGTAAGCGCCGGTGAGAGAAGCGGTATGCTGTCAGAGATGTTCAGCAAGATAGGTGAAATATATGAGGAGGAAGTTTCGCAAAGTTCTACAAGACTGGCAAATCTTATTGAACCGGTCATGATTCTTCTGATGGGAGGAGTGGTAGGGATAATTGTATTGGCCATACTCCTTCCCATTTTCCAGATAAGCCAGTCTATACGGTGACGCGGGGGCAAATATCCCCCGGAGCGAGATGTCAGAAGCCAGACGTGAAATGCAATAAAACTGCATCCTGAATTTTTTTCGTCTCACATCTAACATTTCACTCTTTTTAAAGAATGGCCAAAAAGGAGAAGTGAAATGGACGGTACACCAAGAAACAGAAAATCGGGCTTCACCTTCATAGAATTGATGGCTGTAATTGTCATACTGGGCATCCTTGCGACAATAGTAATGCCAAAATTTTTCGGAAGGATTGATGAAGCACGTGTAACTGCGGCAAAAATACAGATAAAAAATATAGAAGAGGCGCTGCGACTTTTCTATCTGGATAGCGGTTTTTATCCGTCAACGGAACAAGGTTTGCAGGCACTGGTGGAAAAACCGACAACCGGCAATGTCCCAAAAAAATGGAGAGAAGGTGGTTATCTTGAGAAAAATACCATTCCAAAAGACCCGTGGGGCAGCGACTATATATACCTGAGTCCTGGCAAGAAAGGCGAAGATTACGAAATTATTTCCCTGGGAAGAGACGGCAGAGAAGGGGGAGAAGGGCCAGATGAGGATATATCAAGTTCACAGATATAAAGACAAATCTATTTTGCCACAAAATCCCGGCAGAGTTTCAGGCAAGATTCAAGACGTAAGGCCAATCTGTCATGGTTATACATTCGTTGAGTTAATGGTGGTCATGATAATCATAGGCTTTTTTTTTATCTTTCGTACCCCGCAGTAAAAAATATCCTGCCTGTGAAGGAAAATGAAAAAATACTTGAGTTCACAGATGCATTGCATAATGCATCCAAGTATGCCGCGGAACAGAACGAAACGGTTTCATTCGACATAGATATTGATAACAATACCTGCATGATGGAAATTGAAAGGAAAGAGACTTCTGAACCAGACGAAGAAAATGTTTACGAACCTGTGCCGGTACAAACACGACTGGATTTTATGATGGCGCGGAATGCCTCTATGGAAATTGCGGGGGGCAAGATATCCTTCCTGTTTTTCCCTGACGGCACAAAGGAATTCGGCATGATTTCGGCCATTGATCCGGATACCCAGGAAGAGTACACGATCTTCATGAATCCTTATCTGAAAGAACCGGAGATACTGAGAGGAGTTATTGATTTCAATGAAATGTATTCATTGTAATAAGAGCGGATTAACCATGTTAGAACTCATGATAGCAATTGTCGTATTTGCCATAGCCGGAACGGCCAGTCTTAATTCCTACCTGCTTTCTGCAAGACATCTTCAGATGGTAAACGACGAGAAAGTTCTTACGCTGCTTTCAAGACGCAAGATTGAGGAGCTGAAGGGCGAAAAGGTAAATATAAAAGATGGAGTTTCCGGATCTTTCGACGCGCCCTTTGAAAAATACACCTGGCAGATCTACTGCTCGGATACAACCATAACGGACACAGAATACGAAATCACATTCACCCCCTATGGGCTTAAGATAAAAACAGATAAAGGGGATTATTCGGTGATGGCTCCCTTCCTGAAAATCAATGAGAGGGAAATGCACGGAACGGGCTATGATAAGAAACCATAACTTTGCACAGAAAGCATTCAGGGTTCACGGAGGATTCACCCTTCTTGAAATATTGATTACAACCGTTCTTGTTTTTCTGCTCTTCACGCTCATATACGCAACCTTTTTCTCCGTCACAAACGTTACTGCTGGACTCCAAAACAAGATGAGATCTTCCGAAGTTCTTCTCAGGTTTCTGGCTAGATTCAGTGATGAGATTAAGTGCATGATATTGGATGACGGTAACAGATCTTTATTCAGCGAGAAAAGTTTCTCTTTTGTCACAAAGGAGACAGGGGTTCTTTATCCGGTACAGGTAACATATCTTGTTGAGAAAACGGCCGATAACCATGAAAGACTTATAAGAAAGCAGGAAAATCTTCTCAGCAATTACTATTTCATTTTCCCTGTAATAGAAAACTGCGACAGCATAAGTTTCCTTTTCTATACGGGCACGACCTGGGATAACTCAGTTATTGAGGTTGCAAGAACCACGGCGGTAGCTGTTGAAATGGAAATTGACGGGGAAAAGATTTTTTTTCCTGTGAAACTGAACAAGGACACGAAAAAGGATGATAAGAAATAAGGGCGTTGTCCTCATTTTTGTTATGGTATTCACCACGGCGATATCCCTGCTTTCGCTGTTTATGCAAAGTAAATCAAAAAACTATATTGAAAACTTCGCTGATATTCAGAAAAATCTGGAAATTGAAAATATGGCCGAGATGGGAATAGAAATCGGAAAAATTTTGATTGATAGAAGGAAGGGGACGCTGAATACGACAGGTGAGGAATCTCGCAAGGAAATATATTATGATATGCCTGACATAATGCTGCACATCATCATTTCGGATGAGAACGCAAAGATCAATCCGAATAAAATCTTCGACAGGGAAAAAAAGGAAACCAATTCGCTTCTTATGGAAGTATATAAGAACTTTTTTGCTGTTATGGGATATACCGAAGTGCTGAGCGATTCCTTGCTGGACTGGATAGATGAGGATGACATTCCCCGTGCAGCAGGTGCAGAATATTTCCATTACAAGACTTCCGGTTTTCCGTATGTTCCTCCCAATAGAAATCTCTACGGTACCGAAGAGCTTCTTCTTGTAAAAAATTTCAGCAAGGATATAGTCCTGGGGAACAGCAAGGAAAAGATACCAGCTTTAATAGACTTTATAACTTCCTTTTCAGATGGTAAAATCAATGTGAACAGCTGCCCTCCTGAAATATTAGGCGCATTTGGTTTCTCTTCAGGAGAAGCAGAAAAAATAGTCAGAGAAAGAGAAAAGAGACCGTTGGAAGAACGTTTCTTAACGGAAACAAACAGGGATGTCTATATCAGGAACAGGAATATCATGATTTTCAAAAGCAGATATTTCTTGATAAGGTCGATTGCGGTAAAAAGTAATGGGCAAGAAAGAGAAATGAGAGCGTACGTCAAAAAGACCGACAAAGTCATTGAAACGACAAGGATAGAAATTGAATGAAAACTGTCACCTTTTATCCCCAGCAGAACCAGATCATTTATGCACTGAATAACGTGAAGAGCTCCGAGCAGGGTAAGATCCAGAATGCCGATGTTGAGAATTTCCTTTCGCAGAAGAAACCAGGTATTTTGAATATTGTGCTCCCGAAACAAGAGCTGATTTTCAGGCGGATGGAGTTTCCTTTCTCAGGTAAGCGGAAAATACAGCTGGTGCTTTCCTCCGAACTTGAAAACCTGCTTCCTGAAAGCCCTGATAACTACCTTTATACCTTTGAATTCTTCTCCGACGGCAAGAACAGGACTATTGTAAATATCTATGCTATACGTGTTTCGACCTATAATTTCTGGAAGAACCTTGCAAAGAATAACAACGCAAAACTCTT
>CAYOFY010000054.1:0-11331 GCA_964403465.1 uncultured bacterium | reverse complement strand
TCGGATGAAATCCTTCCCTGTCAGATTTGACTATGGTAAATCCTGTCAACAAATTCCATTGTTTTCAAACTATCTGAAAAGTTCGTCTGAGGGAGCTTTCCGGTTTTTATGCAATTGACAAAATGTTCATTTTCCTGATAAAAACCGGCAATCCTGAATAATTCCTTGCTTTTGACCATATCGGAAGCACTCAGGCAGCATCCTTCCTGTTCCCCATCCTTATAGATTACCGCCGACTCTTCCGGATTCACAAACGCGCATATACCTTTGCCGTGCATCTCAATTTCATAAATTCTTTTCCCTGAAACCCAGTTTGCGGAAAGGAATCCCGTCGCGCCGCTTTCAAATTCAATCAGAGCATAAAAACAATTGTCGTACTCCGCGAAAAGATTTTTTACCGAACTTGATATCTTTCTGGGTTCCCCAGCCATCCATCGCAATATATCAACTGAGTGTATGGCGTCGCATGTCAGAATATCTATTGCTCCGTTATAATATGGCGGCTGGTTTACATAATTCTTGAAAAAGTTTGCCTGACAATGCAGAATCCCGCCTCTTTCTTCAAGTTTTCTCTTTGCCTCCCTCGTGAGAGGTGCGAATCTCCTCTGGAATCCTGTCATGGTCAGAACCCCTTTCCTTTCAGCAATGTTCGCAAGCTGTCTTGTCTGCTCCATGGTAACTCCGGGCGGTTTCTCTATGAAGATGTTGAGTCCAAGGTTCAATGAATAGGCGGCTATGTCATAAAGGTGATGAGGCGGCATTATTATGTAGAGACCGTCGGGGGAAGTTTTTTCAATAAGTTTCTTGTAGTCAGTATAGGTTTTCTGGATATTGTATTTTCTTGCTGTTTCCTCCAGTCTGTCCTGCATCAAATCGCAGATACCGACAATTTCCACATCTTCCATGGAATGAAGTGAAGGGTAATGAACAAGATTTGCCATACCTCCCGCGCCTATGACGGCAATTCTCACTTTTTCCATTTTTCCCTTTACCCCGAACTCTTCCTGATATACTTTAATGGTGAGGGGTTGTGATTTTGTTTTTTTCTCATGCTATTTGCTATTTCAGTATTTACCGCCCCTGTCTATTATATTTCTTATCTTCCTGACGGTACTGTCAAGATTGATATTGACGAGCCTGAAATCATATTTATCCATGAGGATTCTTCTTTCTTCCCTCGCCGATGCCATTCGCTCTCCCAGCTCTTTTTCAGATAGCCCGCTTCTGTTTCTTATCCTGCGTTCCTGTTCTTTGTTGGAAGGCGGCAGGATGCCTATAAGAACCACAGAGGGGAATACCCTTCTTATGCTGATTCCGCCCTGTGTGTCCAGTGTCAGAAGTATTCTGTTTCCCTTTTTGAGTTTTGCCAGAATCTCTTTCTTCGGCGTTCCGTAGAGATTTCCGTAAACCTCTGCCCATTCTGCAAATTCTTTCTTTTTTGCCATTTCCCTGAACCGTTCACGCGTGATGAAATGGTAGTTGACCCCATTTTTTTCCACAGGCCTTGGTTTTCTCGTTGTGCAGGAGATTACAGGTTCAAGGTCGGGTATTTTCCTGCGCAATATGGCAGCTATTGTTGTTTTTCCAGTTCCGGAAGGAGCCGAAATTACAAAGATTTTCTTATTGGATTTTTTCCGCATCGTGATTCTTGGATAAAAGGGAAATATTATTAGGAATAAGGTCAATCTCCAAGCCCCAGCATCCTTCTTTTTCTCGGGTTGAAAGCGCCTTCCGTTTTGATCGCATGAATAGCACGTTCTGCTATGCTGCTGAAACCGCCGTTCAGCTGCTTCTCCCATTCTTTGAGGGCCTTGTCAGGCTCGTCGTTGAGTTCATAGGCATGGGCAAGAACATTGTCAACATAAGCAGGATGCGGAAATCTGACTGCTTTTTCAAGATAGCGGGTGGCATTGGCATAATCTTTCCCTTTGTGGAAATATGTCCAGCCGAGTTCAAAATAAAGGTCATATTTTTCCGGGTTATAGCTGACGCCCTTCTTGAGAAATGTTACTCCTTTTGTGTACCAGAACAGCTGTTCTCTTGCAATATCGGCAAGTTTCATGACAGTTTCCGCAAATGGCTGTATATCACCTTTCTTCTGGAATACTTCCAGACTTGTCTTGTAATTATCAAGTCTGGCAATCAGCCCGGGCATATCTTTCTCAGGCATGCCGCGGCCATTGTAACTATCACAGTTCTCCTTCAGTTCATGGATTTCCCCGGAGATTTTCACAATTGGTTTCAGGGCGTTCTGTAATCCTCTGCCGGCACCCTGGATCTTTTCGTTGAGTTGTTTTTCCAGTTCATCGGATTTTCCACCGACGTTGGCATAGATATTGTATGCCATATGCCAGCCGCCTATTGCCCAGACCGTTATGTACTGGGGCTGGAGCCACGATACTGAATCAAGAAGGGGCAACATCTTGTAATGCTGTCCCTTGTGCCAGAAGTCTTCAACATTCAGCCACAGAAGGTCCGCCGCAATGCCCCTGAATCCGCCCAGAACGAGGCTCCCCGCGACCTGCCCCGGCATAAGAAGAAGACGTCCCTCAAGGTCTTCCAGCGTTCTGGTATAGTTGATTTTTACCTGCAGTAACCCCAGCGGTATAAAAAGGAAAAGGGCGACAAAAAGTACTATCAGATTTTTTTTCCTGTTCATACTTCCCTCTTATGGAAGAAATAAATCCCTATTAAAACGGCGATGGTTATATAAATTATGCCATAGAGAGTTGTCTGCCCGACATATTTCCAGCTTACGTCAACTCCGACCACCACCTTGTCCTTGATGTTAAAATTCTCATAGTTGGGGATGGTTGTATAAAGAAGTCCACCCAGACGCTTGACGATGAAATTTTCGGTTCTCTCCAGGAGTTGTTGCCCGTAACTTGTAAGATGTCCCACGATATAAAGGAAGAAAGAGAATATCAGGTTGAACGCATCGGTGGCGAAGGTTGCCACTGCGAGCGTTATTGAACCTACGAGGATTAACTCAACAAAAAGGAGGAAAATGGTTTTGAATTCCTGCACATCGGGAGGGCTTTTTTTGATGAAAAGAAGAACTATGAAGAATATGCTCATGAGCAGGACGTTAAGCAGTATTATCAGAGACTGTCCTATCAGTTTCCCTATGATGAAATTGTTCCTTGTAATCGGTTTTGAGAGAAGGGTGTAGATTGTGCGTTTTTCTATTTCTCCCGAAACTGCTGCAAGTGCCGTGAATATCGCAATCAATGCTCCGAAGAACTCAATTGTTGAAAAACTCACATCCTTTATCATCTTCAATTCGTCTTCCGCGGCAAGGAATGAAAAGAATCTTGATGCGCCTATGACAACAAGTGCCACCACAAGCAAAATATAGAAAGTTTTCTTCCTCAAGGATTCGTTAAACGTATTCAGTGCTATGATCCATGATTTTTTCATTTCTTCAGTTCTCCTTTACCCCGAACCGACGTCTTTTCCGTTGCGGGGGGTTCATCGCATTTCTGTTCCGAATTTCTATTCCACGCCGTGTTCAGATGCCCCTGTTTCTTTATCAAATTTTTCTATCGCCTTAACAAAAAGGTCCTCAAGATTTTCAGCCCTGTACTCTTCAAGCAGTTTGCCCAGTGTCCCTGTGGTCAAAAGATTGCCTTTATGGAAGATGACTATTCTGCTGCAAACTCTTTCAACCTCAGACAGGAAATGGCTTGACAGCAATATCGTTTTTCCCGATTCATTCAGCCTTATCAACAAATCCCGCGTTTCCTTACATCCGATAGGGTCAAGCCCTGTGGTCGGCTCATCAAGGATGAGTATCTTGGGGTCGTTGATAAGACTTACGGCTAAACCGATTCTTTCAAGCATGCCCTTGGAGTAATGTTTCAAGGAAAGATTCCTGGCATCGTCCAGGTTTACGAGCTTGAGGAGGTTTTCGGAACGTTCGTCTATGGCGGACCGGGTCATGTCAAAAAGTCTTCCATAAAACCTGAGGATTTCGGGTCCGGTAAGATAGTCGTAATAATAGGGATTTTCAGGAAGAAAGCCTATGTTCTGCTTGGCGGCTATGGAATACTGGGTCTTGCCCATTATTGAGATTTCGCCTTCCGTTGGGAAAATAATTCCAAGAAGCAGTTTCAGGCAGGTTGTCTTGCCTGACCCGTTGGGTCCCAGGATACCGAAAATCTCGCCTTCTTCCACGTTCATGGTTACCCTGTTCAAGGCGGTTACCGTTTTCTTATTGCCCAGGATATAAACCTTTGACAATTCCTTTGTCTCTATGAGAGCCATTTATTCCTCCTGTAAAACCTGATTTCATAAAGAAAGCAAAAAAGACAATTATTCTGAATATTTTACCATAATTCTGCCTGGTATGTCAAATATCATAGAGGGTATCAACAAGACTGGCGAGAAGCGTCCCCCTTTCCTTGAAGAATGCAATATCCTTTTTCAATCTGCGATAAAGGACGCCCAGCCACTTTCTTGAATATGAAACATCGCCCTCTTTGTCCTCTATATCGTCTCTTGCCTGGAATGCCATGCCGAAGTTATTTGATATCCTGTTTATCCTGTCCCGTTCTCGCCTGTCTATTTTTCTGAAGAAGAAGGGAACCGAAAAGCACAGCTGGAACAACCTTCCTGTCTTAAGTCCGTCAATCTCTTGCTTGAAAGCCGCGGATATCTTTCTATCTTTGGATTCAATGTCGTATGCCTGTCCACCTGCCATGCCTTCGGACCCTATGGCCTCAGCAGCGGCTACTGTCAGAGAAGAGTTATTGACCGACGCTATTGCCCGAAATGCAAATGCCAGAAGGGCATCTCCTGCGAGGATGGCAACTGCCTCGCCGAATTTCCTGTGGCATGTTTTTTTCCCCCTTCTGAAATCGTCATTATCCATCGCAGGCAGGTCGTCATGTATGAGAGAAAAATTATGCATCAATTCAATTCCGCAGGCAACGGGCATAATTTCTGCTTCTTCTATCCCGAAGATATTGCCTGAGATCAGAACAACTATCGGTCTCAGTCTTTTGCCTCCCGAGAACACGCTGTATCTCATCGCCCTGTGAAGAATTGCAGGCTCTCTGCGAGAAGGAGGCAGTATCTTATTCAGACAGGCATCTATTCTCGTTCTATATCCTTCAATTGCCTTCATGCAATCTGTGGACATCTTACCGTCCCTTTCCGTCAATGTATATCTTTTCCATTCTCTTGCTTTCGAATCCGCAGAGTATATCCTGCGGTATTGTTTTCATAATCTCCGCCATGTTCTCGATCTCAAAATTGTCTCCGAAAACCTGTATCGTATCGCCTGTCTTCAGATTCTTGCCGGTTATGTCCACAAGTGTCTGGTCCATGCATATATTTCCTACAATCTTGACTTTCTGTCCCTTCCAGGAAAGATGGAATCTGTTTGAAAGGAGTCTTCTGAGACCGTCCGCGTATCCTATGCCCAGCGTGGCGATCTTTGTGGAAGCCTTCTCGGTCACATAGGTGATGCCGTAACTTATACAAGTTCCTTTTGGAACGGTTTTTATGTAATTAACCCTGCAGAATCCTTTCACTGCGCATTGAAGGGGTAATATCCTGTGAAAGTGCTTTTCCGGATAGACCCCGAAAAGAAGCAGTCCGACCCTTACCATATCAAAGTTTTTGTAAGTTTCAGGCAGATTGAGGATTGAGGATGAATTTGCTATATGCTTGAAAGGGATGTCGCAGGATGAAGCGGAGTCCAATGCTTCCTTGAATTTCTTTATCTGCCCCCGGGCATATGTCTTGTCTTTCCATGCGGCGGTGGCAAAATGCGTGAATATTCCCTCGGTTCTAACCTCTCTCACCTCCATTACCTTGCGGATGAAATCCCTCGCTTTCTCTGGATTTATTCCTATCCTGCCGAGGCCCGTATCTATCTTTATGTGAACCACGGCTTTCCTGCCGCTCTTTCGGGACGCCGACGAGATGGCCTTAAGCATATCGTCGTTGAAAAGTGTAATTCTTATATCATTCCTGACGAGTGTTTCAATATCTCCCGGAAGGACAGGACCAAGTACCAGAATGGGTTTTCTTATCCCGCAGTCGCGCAGCGTCATCGCTTCGGATGTCGTTGCGACGCCGAAAAAATCAACCACGGGTTCTATCTTCCTGGAGATCAGGCACATCCCCATTCCGTAGCAATTGCCCTTGACGCATGCCATGAAATTCCTGCCTGTCTGGTCCTTGATTTTCCTGATATTTGCGGATATCCTGGCCAGATCAATCTCTATCCACGCCCGTTTTTCCATGGAAGTCCCCGTTCATTTTCTCATCCTTATTTCTTCCGGCCAATTCCAGAAGTCCAACGATGACGATAATTATGAAAACCTGGAAGAGAATTATTGCTCCTCCGAAAATATTCAGACTTCCCAGCAACAGGGCCCCCACGCCCGTGCACAGGGTTAACAGATATATGAACAGGACGGATTGTTTTGTTGTCATTCCAATGCTTACCAGTCTGTGGGAAAGGTGGTTCTTATCCGCCCTGAATACGGATAATTTTCTTTTGCGCCTCATCCATATGACGGACAGGGTATCAAAAAACAGAACGGAGAAGACGACAAGCGGGGCGAAAAGAGGCAGGAATGTCTTATTTTCTTCATAACGGTAGAATGTCAGCAGAATTGCCGATGTTCCCAGGAAATACCCGAGAAAACTGCTGCCGCAATCACCCATGAAGATTTTCGCGGGAGGGAAATTGTATCGCAGGAATCCCGCCAAACTTCCGAGAAAAACTGCGAGTATTGTTGCAACAAACAATTGTTCCATCTGGACGGCGAAAATAAAAAGGATGGAGCCGCTTATGAAAGCCACACCCGCACCCAGCCCGTCCATGTTGTCCATGAGATTGAAACTGTTCATCATCAATAAGAACCATGCGACGGTCAGTACAAAAGACTGGATTACGTTCGGCATGAAAAGGGATATGCGCATGCCCTGGGAAAATACGATGATCACCGCTATTATCTGCAGCAGGAGTTTTTGCAGGGCTCTGAGGTTTTTTATATCATCCAGAATTCCGAAAAGGACAACAACCGCACCGCCAAGAAGGATCACGAAAACCTGTTTCAACGTGCTTCTGATACCAGGTACATACGCCTTCAGAAATTCGGGGATTGAACCGCTTTTCACTATCAACATACCGGCGAGTATTGTCAGGAGAAAAGAAAAGAATATACCGAGTCCTCCCAGCAGGGGCATTGGTTTCCGGTGTATTTTTCTTGCGGAGGGAATGTCCATAACACCGAATTTCAGGGCTATCTTTCCTGATAGATAGGTTAATCCCAGAGAGACAATACCGCTGGTCATGAAAACTGCAAAGTATACTCTATTCCACATGGTCTGTATTATATATTAAAGATGGAAGTTCGGCAATAGCGAAAATGATGCGGAAAACCTGGTTTTTTCCTACGGGGCAACTTTCTTGAAAAGATGGTAAAGGAAAATGAGGATTGAAACAAGAAAGAGGCAGAAAATTCCCCATGCGATTATCCTTGCCGCAGGGAATGCCGTATCTTTGCCGTATTTGGCTTCGTAATGAGCGCCCACTATCTCCGCTATCTCTTCCGGAGACTTGCCTTTTAACTGTCCTTTCCATTCTTCCGAGTTAAAATCAAACTCTTTTGATTTACTCTCTTGATTTTCCATCATTTTTATATTACCATAAAAACCATCTCACTGAAAAAGAGGTGCACAAATACAAAAAGGGGATAAAAAATGGAGAAGAAAGTCAGGATAGGGGTAATTGGCGTTGGGGGGATGGGTTCCAGTCACTGTACGGTTTTAAAGGAATCGGCAGAGACGCGACTCGCCTTCGTATGCGACATTGACGAAAATGTTGCAAAAGAAAAAGGGGAGAAGTTCGGGGTACCATATTTCAACGACCATAAGAAGGCCATAAAAAGCAAACTCTGCGACGCGGTGGTTGTTGCCACTCCCCACTGGGTTCATCCCGAGATCAGCATCTTCGCTTTCAAGAACGGCCTGCACGTTCTATCGGAAAAACCCATTGCCGTTACCGTGGCTGATGCCGACAGGATGATCAGGGCGGCAAGAGACAACAAGAGAGTCTTTGCAGTCATGTACCAGAGAAGGACCGAACCGTTTGTCAGGGAATTGAAAGAGATCATTAAGAGCGGTGTTATCGGGGAAATAACAAGGACGCTCTGCATTGACCCGTGGTATCGCGCGCAGTCGTACTACGACAGCGGCACCTGGCGGGCAACATGGGCGGGAGAGGGCGGGGGTGTTATCATCAACCAGTCTCCCCATACGATAGATCTTTTCACGCAGGTTGCGGGCATTCCCGTAAAGGTTGAAGCCAAAACAAGGGCAAGACTGCATAAAATAGAGGTTGAGGACGAAGTTGCCGCGCGGCTGGAATACAGGAACGGGGCATGGGGATACTTCTACACGACGACATGCGAACCCGGAAGCACATTCCACATGGAGATTGCCGGGGACAGGGGAAAGGTTCTTGTCAACGGGACAGGCATAACGCTTTATAAATATAGTGTGCCTGTTTCCAAATTTACCCGCCAGTCCAACAGCATGTGGGCGTCCATGGAAACAAAGGAGGAAAAGATAGAAATTGACAACAGTCTTGCGACGGGTCATGCAGGGATAATGAAAAATTTCATCGGTGCAATTACAAGGGGCGAAAAACTCCTTTCTCCCGGAGCGGAAGGTCTCAATTCGGTGGAGTTCCTGAATGCATGCATCCTTTCCAGCAAGAAAAACAAACCGGTCAAGATTCCTGTAAACAGGAAGGAATACAATGCCCTTATCAAGAATCTTATGAAGACATCCAAGGTCAAGAAAACAACCAGGATACAGAGGGTTACCGACCCCAAATTTGCCAAGTAGGGCGGGTGTTCGCCATGACTGCTGTTCTTACAGACTGCATAAAAACGTCTTGTCGAGGGAAAGGAATCATGCAGAATATGAAGAAAGTCAGAATAGGCGTGATAGGCCTGGGAGCTATGGGCTATACCCACTGCAAGAATGTCCGTTCTATCGAAGAAACGGAACTCACCTGCGTGTGTGACAGTTTTGCCGCCGTCGCTGAAGAAAAAGGGAAAGAATTCGGGGTCAGATACTTCACCGATTACAGGGATCTTGTGAAGAGCGGACTTTGCGATGCCGTCATAGTGGTCGTGCCCCACTGGTTTCATGCAGAGGTAAGTTCTTTCGCTTTTGAAAATAACCTTCACGTTATTTGCGAAAAGCCTCTTGCAGTTACGGTCTCGGACGCAGACAGGATGATCAGAGCGGCAGGGAAAGGCAATAGAATATTTGCAGTCATGCACCAGATGCGTACCGAACCCTTTTTCAGGAAAGCCAGAGAGATTGTTGAGAGCGGCACTCTGGGCAGGATAACAAGAACCTTATGCGCGGATCCCTGGTACCGCACCCAGGCATACTATGAAAGCAATGTCTGGAGGGCGACGTGGAAAGGCGAGGGCGGCGGGGTGTTGATAAACCAGGCGCCTCACATAATGGATCTGTTTCTTATGCTCGGAGGCATACCTTGCCGCGTTGAAGCCGGAACGAGAACGCGGCTGCATGACATAGAGGTTGAGGACGAGGCCTCAGTTCTTCTTGAATACAAGGGCGGCGCGTGGGGCTATTACTATACGTGCACCTGCGAACCGGTGCAGACAATGCATATGGAAATTGCAGGGGACAAGGGCAAACTGGTTATCAACAGCAGGAAGGTCACGCTGTACAGGTACAATTCTCCGGTTTCCGAATTCACACGCAAGGCGGACAACATGTGGGCAACAATTTCTTCCGCAGAAGAAAAATTTGAGTTTGAAAACAATTTCTCCACGGCACAGGTGGAGATGATGAAAAACTTTGCCGCCGCAATATTGAGGGGAGAGCGGCTGTATGCCTCGGCCAAGGACGGTCTTAACGTCGTGGAGTTTTTCAATGCATGTATCCTCTCCGGGATGAAGAAGAAAGCCGTTGATATACCCGTTGGCAGAGCGGAATACGATGAGTTGATGCATGAACTGAAAAGGAAGTCAAAGCCGAAGAAGAGAGTGAGAATTCAGAGGGTGACTGACCCCAGACTGGCAAGGTGAGGATTATTGCCGGAACCCTTCGATCAAATCAATGTCGTATTTTTTCCAGCCCAGCATTGAAAGTTTTTCACGTATGTAGTATCTGTAATTTTCGTAGGGCACGTCCTCAGGTATGCGGTGGTCTCCGTGAGGTATGTAACCCCCGTCTTCAACAATCTTTTCAACCCGCCTGAGTTCTTTCAGGATTTCCTCCTTGCCCAGCGATAACTGATACTTGGCTATTCCACCGCGCAACAGGATATTCCTGCCATATCTCTTCCTCAGTTGCACAGGGTCTGAACCGGCATGCACCTCAATAGGAAACATGCAGTTCAATCCGCACTCCAGCCAGAGAGGAACAAGGTCGTTTATGTTGCCGTCGCAGTCCGTCCATATGACGTCAACGCCGTGCTGACGCAGAAGGGCTGTAACCCTCTTCAGCCGTGGAACAACGATGCTTTTGAACATTGCGGGACTTATCATGGGCCCGTTGCGGAAACATATGTCTTCCCATCCGGCGGCAAAATCAACCTCAATTTCCGGCAGCACCCTTGCAAGGTTCGTTTCATATAATACTGTGAGGGTTTCTATTATATCCTCCACCAGGTCTGGCTTGTCGTACAGCATCAGAGAAATCTGTTCAAACCCTACCCAGTTCCTCGGCGTTCCGAAGTATGAACCGAAATGGATGCCCACGGGGGAATTGGAATGGCGGAGTTCCTCGTTCAGTTTTGCGGGGTCGCACATTATACGACCGGGGGTATCCGGGTTCAACCGTTCCCTGAACCGCTTCCAGTCGTCCCAGTTGCTCACGGGCATTTTTATGTAATGCGGTATGGTATGTATACCTTCGGTCTGGACCTCCTGTATGGTGCCATCCGGGAGCTCTTCAATTCTCTTCCCCTTTTCCTCTTTCAGTATTTTCACGTCTCCGGTAAAGCCAGGCAGAGGTCCATTGTCTATCGGTATCATGAAATATTTCTCAACGCCGAAATACTCTTCCACGGAAAAACTGCCTTCTCCTTTAGTGATGCCCTGAGGCAATCCTTCTCTGTGCCACCGTTCTATGGTTTCGCTCAGATACCCGAACTCCCAGTGTATACCCCTGTCAATGTTCTGGAAATGCATCTGCCTTCTGAATCTTTCGCGGGATGTCATTGCCGGTTTTGAATTGTCAATAATGCCTTTTTTCATTCTGACCTCGCTTTCAAAATTTCCCTGTATTGTAAAATCGCATCGGCAAAAAGTCAAATCATCG
>CAYOFY010000053.1:0-11346 GCA_964403465.1 uncultured bacterium | reverse complement strand
CCCGACTCTGAAGAACACTGGAGCCAGCGCGTCCCGATTCAGTATCATCGGGAAGGTCGAGGGTTCAAATCCCTCTCCCCCGACTCTGAATAAGAACAATGGGGCCAGCGCGTCCCGATTCAGTATCATCGGGAAGGTCGAGGGTTCAAATCCGCCCGCCCCGATTTGAAAACATTGGAGAGTGATTGGTGGCAAGTAGTAGGTGAAAAACCGAAGAACTCTTGAAGACGATTTAAACACCGGCCATCATGTTTTGAGCAGCAGTTTGCCGGGGAGGAGACCGGTAGGTTTGCCTTTTTCTATGACGGGCTTGCCGTTTACAATGACGCAATCAATTCCTTCTGATCTTCTTGTTGGATTATGATAGGTTGCCCTGTCCGTCACTTTTTCAGCGTCAAATATCACCATGTCCGCAAAATTACCTCTCTTGATTTCTCCCCGGCCTTTGAGTTTAAGTTTTTCCGCAGGCGCCCTGCTGAATTTATAGACCGCCGTGTCAAGCGAAAGAATTTTTTCATCCCTGACATATTTCCCCAGAATTCTGGGGAACGTACCCCAGAGACGGGGATGGGGACGTTTTCCTGGCAGGCCGTCCGTACCGACAAATCCCATTCTTTCTTTGAGTATCCTGGTGACCGACTCTTCGCTCATGGAAAAGAACACCATGAGCACCCTGTTCTTTTCTTCCGCAATAAGGTCAAATAAAAACTCCACCGGATCTGCGCCTCTCTCTTCAGCGGCCCGTGACAACGTCATCCCTTCATACTTTCTGTTTCTCGGTGCAATCACCTGGTTTATCATTATCTTTTCGGGACCGAGGAAAGAATAAAAACTGCCCTCTGCCATTATATCTTTGCGGGCTCTTTTCCTCTCGGTTCTGTCAGAAAGGCGGCTCAACATTCTTTCTTCCCCGCCTTCATGCATCCACTGTGGCAGGATGATCCCTGCGGTCGTTGAAGACGCGGCGTAAGGATACTGGTCATGGTTAACGTTGATACCGTTATTCCGTGCCGTACACAACAATTCAAGAAGTCTGTCAACCTCCGGCAGGGAAGCTTTCAGATGAGAGACCTGCACTGAAATACCTGCTTTCCTTCCTATTGACAGGACTTCCCTGACCGCTGCAAAAAGAGTCGGGCCTTCTCCCCTTATGTGCGAGGCGTATATGCCGTCAAAACGCGCGAGGACGGAAGAAAGTTCAACAAGTTCATCTTCCGGAGTGTACATACCCGGCGGATATACAAGGCCTGTTGACATACCCCAGCCGCCTGATTCCATTATGCCCGCAAGAATCTTTTTCATCCGGGAAAGTTCATCCGGACATGCAGGCCTGTTTTCAATCCCCATCACCAGCATTCTTATATTGCCGTGGCCGGCAAGGGGAACAACGTTTGCCGCAAGAGGCCGCCCGGAAAGGGCATTAACGTAATCCTCCCACAGGAAAGGTTCTTCCGCACCCTTCAGTTGTCCGAGCAGTGTTTTTCTGTCCTGGTCGAGGAGTCTGTCTTCTTCCTTCTCGGGCAAGGGGGCTGAGGAGAAACCGCAGTTGCCCACGACCTCGGTGGTAATGCCCTGGGTTATCTTGGCTGTCTGAAAGATGTTTTTGCCAAGGACAACGCGGTCATTGTGGCTGTGGAAGTCAATGAAACCAGGCGTTACGCACTTCCGTGACGCATCTATGCATTTTCTGGCCGGCTGTTTTATTTTACCCAGTGCAGTTATCCTATCCCCGTTAATGCCTATGTCGGTCGCAATGCAAATGCCGGTTCCATTTATTACCGTTCCGTTTCTTACGATTATGTCGTACATTTCAGATTGATTTGCCGGAGGGAAAAGCGAGCATCAGAGATGACAGGAAGTTCACCGCGTAAGGGAGTATCCTTTCATCCAGAGAAAAACCGCTGCTGTGGTGCGCCCCGCATTTTTTCCCTATGCCCACGAAGAAATAAGAGGACGGGATTTTTCGGGAAAAGAACGCAAAGTCCTCTCCACCCAATATCGGATGATAGTCCACGATATTGCCATGAGGGAGTATCCCCGAAGCAAGACTTACGAGTCTATCGGAAAACTTCACGTTATTCAAACATGCGGGAGAATAGTTATCATACCTGAGTTCCGCACTGCAACCGAAACTCCCACAGACCTTCTCCAGTTTCCTCTTCATTTCCTCCATTATCTTCCTTCTCGTGCCGTCCTGCAGCGTTCTGACCGTACCCGCAAGTTCAACCTTCTCGGGAATGATGTTGAATGCAGACCCTCCCTTGATCTCGCATACGGAAACAACACCCGCTTCCATCGGGTTGATGCACCTGCTGATTATTGTCTGGAGGTTTGTTATCAGGTACGCGGAACAGACAACAGGGTCCCTTGCCGTATGGGGAGCGGAACCGTGACCACCCCTGCCTTTAACAGTTATCCGGAAAGAATCGGTGTTTGCCATCACGAAACCTTTTCCTATCCAGATTTTGTAGAGGGGCAGATCCGGGAAGAAATGGAAACCGATGAGATAGTCAAGCGCATCCGCGGCCCCTTCCTTTATCATCATCGGAGCGCCTCCGGGAGGTTTCTCCTCAGACGGCTGGAATATGAACCTGACGTTTACGTTGAGGTATTCCTCCAGTCTTTTCAATACCAGCGCCGCTCCGAGCAATACCGCCGTATGGCCGTCATGGCCGCATGCATGCATGATACCTCTATTAACGGAGGCGAAATCCAGGCCGGTTTTCTCCTCCACCGGCAGGGCATCCATATCCGCCCTAAGACCTACTGTTATTTCTGCATGCCTTTCTATCTGGCCGACCACACCTGTTTTTGCCTTCACTTCAAAAGGGATACCCGCCTTCTTCAAGATGGTACGGACTTTTTCCGATGTCTTGTATTCTTCAAAAGCCAGTTCGGGATACCTGTGCAGACATCTTCTCCATGCAATAACATCCTTCTTCACTCTCGCGGTTTCAACTTTCACCTTTTCCAGCAACTTGTGTTTTTCCATCTTCCTGCGGATTTTCCTTTTCGTCTCTATGTGATTCTTTCCATACCGCCCATGTAACCCCTGAGGACTTCGGGAATGGTGACGGAGCCGTCAGACTTCTGATAGTTTTCCATGATTGAGATAATGGTTCTCGGCAGGGCCACACCCGAACCGTTGAGAGTGTGTACATACTCGGTTTTGCCAGCCGCATTATTTCTGTACCGGACTCTTCCCCTCCTTGCCTGAAAACCTTCAAAATTGGAACAGGAAGAAACCTCAAGCCATTTATTTATTCCAGCCGCCCAGACCTCAATATCATAGCACTTGCTTGCCGAGAAACTGAGTTCCCCCGTGCACAGTTTCACAACGCGGTAAGGGAGATTGAGCATCTGCAGCACCTTTTCTGCCTCCTCCACGAGTCTCTCAAGTTCATCGTAGGAGGTTTCGGGGCGTACAAACTTTACAAGTTCCACCTTATCAAACTGATGCACCCGTATGAGTCCCCTCGTATCCTTCCCGTACGCACCGGCTTCCCTTCTGAAACATGGAGTATATGCGACATAATATAAAGGCAGTTTTTCTTCCGGTATAACCTCGTCTCTGTGAAGATTTGTCACAGGCACTTCAGCGGTAGGGATAAGGAAGTAATCGTCCTCATCAAGGTGGTACATGTCTTTTTCAAGTTTCGGCAACTGTCCCGTGGTAAACATGCTCTCCCTGTTCACGAGCGCCGGAACCCATACCTCGGTAAAACCATTCTCCCTGTGCAGGTCTATCATGAAATTTATCAGCGCGCGGACGAGAGCTGCCCCGTGATTCCTGAAAACAGGGAAAAAACTTCCGGAGATTTTTGACCCCCTCTGGAGATCAAGCATACCAAGTTTTTCGCCTATTTCCCAGTGAGGCAGAACCTCATAACTCTTCTTTTCCGGTTCACCCCAGCTTTTCACCACCACATTTCCTGATGCATCCCTTCCCTCTGGAACAGAAGAATGCGGGATATTGGGAATTGATGTTATTATTTCGTCAAACCGTTTTTCTATGGTATTGAGTTTCTCCTCGCTCTCTCTTATGTCGTCGGAATATTTCCTTGCCTCTTTCACCATATCGCCGACGGAAACAGAACCTTCGTCTTTTCTGTCGGCTATCTTATTGCTTATATCCTTCTGCCAGCGCCTGCGTTCCTCCACGAAAGATATTATCCTTCTCCTTTCATTATCCAGTCTCTCAAACTCTTCCCAGTTTACCTTCTCTCCCTTCAGCACGGACACCTTCTTCAGAAGTTCCAGGTTTTCCCTGACAAATTTAGCCGGGTACATTATTGTTTTCCTCTATCCCTATTTATGCTGCTTCTCAAGGTGAAGGATTTTGATTTCGTTTTTCATTTATCCTGTAAACGTGCTCGCCTTCTTTTACGTATCCGTGATTCTCCCTCAGCATCTTTTCGGCATAATAGGGATCCTCCTTCATGGTGCGGATTTTCTCGCGAAGCACCTCGTTCTCCGCCCGAAGCCTGATTATTTCAGTATTGTAGTACTGCAATTTGCGGTAATAACTGATAAGATTCTTGAGACGCGGGATGCTGATCAGCACAAAAAAGACACATATGGAAAGCAATATCAATTTCTTCCTGTTTCTTCTCCTCATTTCCTGCACCGTCCTGTATTCCGACGCTTTCCATCCGTCACCTGCAGCCTGCTGGAAAGCAGTATTGCTATTTTCCCCAATTGCCAAGAATACCCGCCAGATATTTTCTCAGTGATACCAGGTTATCAAATAACCTTATTCCTTCCAGACCTGTCAGGTCTTCTTTCGGAGAAGATCCTGTTGCAACTATATATGTGTCAATACCTGCATTCCTCCCTGTCAGATAATCTATATCCATGTCCCCCACGTAAAAAACCTCGTCCTTGCTCGCATTGTTGAAAAAACTCATTATCTTGAAAAGCATTTCCGGATGAGGCTTCGGGTTTCTGACGTCATCTGTCGTGCATATTATATCAAAGTATTGTCTTATATTCAATTTTTCGAGCAATGTGTTGACGGCAAAGCCCGCTCTGTTTGTGGCAACGCCGAACACAAAATCTTTATTCTTGAGGAAATCCAGCAACTCAAGGCATCCATCAAGCAGTTTTATGTCACCGTCCAAGAATCTTAAATGATTCTCCCTGTATATGGAAATCAGGCGAGGAATATCCTCTCCCTTCACAAATTTCCCCGCCAGATTGACATCTCCTCCCCCAACAGCTCTTTTCACGGATTCCAGTGTAACGGCAGGATACCCCAATTTTCCGAGAGCATAGTTGAAAGTCCTTGTTACTGCAGCATAGGCATCAAGCAGTGTTCCATCAAGATCAAATATCGCGATTTTCTTTTTCATTTGAGGTATAAATTTACACTAAACCATTCTCGGTGTCAACCGTCTAATTTATTGAAAACAGAAAAAATCTTTACCCCTTGTGGGGCAAGGGAGGTGAAAAAACATGAGAAAGAAAATGATGATTCTGCCGGGGATATTGATGATGCTCATGATTTCCGGAACACTGTTCGCCCAGAGTGGACAGAACAAGGAACGTCCAAGGGAGAAACTGAGAAATGCTCTCCAGATAAGACAGGAAATGCGCGAGATGGAAAAAAAGGTTATTGATAACGATGCTGAACTTCAGGGGATGATGGAAAACATGAGGAAATTGCATCAGCAGATGCGGAATAGGATAGATTCAAAACTGGCAAATGACGCGGAATACCAGGGATTGAAAGAACAACTTGAAGGAATGAGACAGGAATGGCAGAAGATGGGGCCCGGACCTGAAGGTGGCCAGCATCCTGAAGGTCGTCAGCCGGAAAGGAAGAAACAAGGGGATAAATGACCCCGCATGGGAATCAGATAAGAGTGGGAAAGGGATTCCGGTACCGTCCCTTTCCTATTTTTATTTATTGCTGTATCATATAACCATGTTCACAGGCATAGATATAATTGGCGCTATTCTTGTACTAAGCGGTGCATTACTGGGCCTCATCAGGGGATTTGTGGGAGGTTTTCTTGACCTGCTTGGCATAACCGCGGGAATATCACTCGCATCCATTGCCTACAGGGCACCGGTGAACCTTCTGATAAAGTTCAACATAAGGGGAAACGCTGTTGAACTGGTATGTTTCCTGGCAACGTCCCTCATTCTGGTAATGGCAATGGTAATACTCCTTGATGTCCTGAGAAAACGCGTTGACGTTAAACACATCGTTGACCGGCTATTTGGAATCCTGCCGGGAGTGATTGAAGGATTCGTGTTCGCGGGTCTGCTTTTTCTCACGATGAGCATATCTTTTGACTCGGCCATGGATATACAGCACAGCAGGCTACACAGCTATATTCTGAAATTTATGCCCCGTGTTTATGAAAAAACGGATAGAATCGGCATTAACCTGCCCAAGATGATATATCTCCCGAAAAAATATGCCGATGAGTTCAATCCCGAAAATAAGGAGATACGTTTCTGCAGGATAAATTTCTCCAGGTTTGAAGGATTCACCTGCATGGAGTGTGGCGGCAAGGTGAGATTTGAAGGTTATTTCCTCAGGATAGGGGCAACGATGGTTCCAAAACTGGTCTGTACAATATGCGGAAGAACGTCGGATGGCTGCCAGACATATGAAGGATTCCACAGGTTATATGGCGGTTGTCCAGTGGACCTGGCCAGGCAGAAAGTCAGATTTGACTGCGGTCGCTGGCCGAACTACAGACTCATCTCTCCAAAGGGAACATGTCCCGTTGACAGCAAGTCCCTTGAACTGTGGGAATGGCAACCTCCCACCACTTACTAGTCCTAGTCCAACAACTTTTTCCGGGAAATCGCGGTCAATTTCTGACTATTTCAAAGATTTCTCTGGCCAAGCGGTAACCTCTTGTCAATGACCGGCGGGGCCAGTTCATGACAAAAGAGCACGGATGTTTTTCAAATTCCCTGATAGCGCGAAACGGGTTATTCAGAATGCCGGAAGAAAGTTTTTTGAAATAAGACTCCAGAATCTCCATCCGGTCCATTGACAGAACATTTCCGCATTCACAGCAAACCATTTTCTTAAGATAGATTTCACCGCTTGTTTCTGGATGTCCTACGTAAATCAATCTGTGCATTTGCTCCTTTTTGCAGAACAAACAATAATTCTTGCTACCTATTATTATGCTCATACCGATACCCTCCCGGGACCCACTATTTCCCTGATTTTATTCACAATGGTATCTACCTGCGGAACAATACTCTCTTCTAATTTTCTGTTATACGGGACAGGAGTAAAAGCACCTCCCAGTCTCGTTATGGATTCCATGTAGTCAAGACAATTTTCTGCAATCAAAGAAGTGACTTCCGCATCAAACCCGCTGAAACCGGCCGCCTCGGCAACGATGAGTGCCCTGCCGGTTTTTTTCACCGAAGTAAAAATTGTTCCGGTATCAAGCGGAGAAAGTGTCCGCAGGTCTATAACCTCCGCACTGATTCCTGAGGAATCAAGGATTTCAGCAGCCAGCATTGCTTTTATCAAAGCATTGGAATAGGAGATAATTGTAAGATGGTCTCCCTCTTTCTTTACTTCAGCCCTCCCCAGAGGTATCGTGTATTCTTCTTCCGGAACTTCGCCCTTGAGGGAGTATAGTTTCTTATGTTCAATGAAAACAACCGGGTTATCATCCCTGATGGCGCTTTTTAGAAGGCCTTTCGCATCATAAGGGGTAGCAGGCATTACAACCTTAAGGCCCGGTATATGAGTCATCCATGCTTCCAGGCTCTGCGAATGATGGCCAGCCGCTCCGGTACCGCAACCGGCTGCTCCACGCACCACCATCGGTACTTTTGCCTTACCTCCAAACATATATCGTAATTTGGCAGCCTGATTTACCAACTGGTCTGAAGCAAGGGTGATAAAGTCAAAATACATTATTTCAGCTACAGGCCTTAATCCCAGAAGTGCAGAACCCGTTGCTGTACCTATGATGGCCGCTTCAGAAATAGGTGTATCCACCACTCTCTCCGGTCCAAACTCATTTAAAAGACCTTCCGTTACGGCAAAGGCACCTCCGTAGATACCGATATCTTCACCAATGAGATAGACGCTGTGGTCCCGTTTCATCTCCTCCCTCAATGCTTCCCTTATTGCTTCTCTGAAAGTTATCTTACGCATAGACATCGGTAACGGCCTCTTCCACTTCAGGTTCAGGACTGGCCATAGCAAACTGCACTGCTTCGTCCATCTCCATCTCTGCTTTTTTCTCTAATCCCAGCAATTCAGTTTCACTGGCAACTTTCAATTCATCGATTAATTTCCCGTGAAATGTTTTTATCGGACATCTGGCTTTCCATGAATCAATCTCTTCCCTGGTGCGATAAAGATTCCTGTCGCTCTTTGAGTGTCCTTTCCACCGATAGGTTAACGCCTCAATCAAAACCGGTTTTCCTCCTGAACGCACTGATTCCACGGATTCTGAAACCGTATCATAAACCGACAGGACATCGTTTCCATCAACCTGTATCCCTTCCATCGCGTAACTATAGGCTCTCTGGCATATTGTTTCACTGGCGCATGCTCTGGCAATATTCATGGACATTCCATATTTGTTATTTTCACATATAAAAACGACCGGCAGTTTCAACAGCCCTGACATATTCAAACTCTCATGGAAACATCCCTGATTAACAGCCCCATCTCCAAAAAAACAGAGAATGATTTCTTTCTTCTTCCGGTATTTCAAGGCAAAAGCAGCACCTACGGCCAGAGGAATACCGCCACCCACGATACCGTTCGCCCCCAGATTCCTGCCGGTAAGGTCGGCAATATGCATGGAGCCGCCTTTGCCCTTGCAGTACCCGGTCTTTTTGCCCAGAATCTCTGCCATCATCTTCCCGGACTCGGCGCCTTTCATTAAACAATGGCCGTGTCCCCGGTGGGTGGAGATAATGTAATCCTCAGGGTGAAGAGCGGAAACAGCCCCCACGGCAATGGCTTCTTCCCCTATGTAAAGATGGCATGTTCCATGAATCAATCCTCTGGAAAAAAGTTCATCCACCCTTTCTTCAAAATATCTGATGCGCAGCATCTGGTGATACATCCGCAGCAGCAACTTCTTATCCAATTTCATGTTGTTTTTTGTACAACCTGAGAAGAAGCGAGTCTGGAATGTCTATCATGTCCCATCTGATAATCTCGCCTTTCTTGATATCATTTTTCAGAACAACGTTTCTTGTCAAACCGGAAGGGAACAGGCCTTCCTGTCTCCCGATTTTGCTTTTTTCAACAACTCCGAACGTGCTGAATCCGCCGATTCCGTCCAGTCGTTCCCCTTTCTGCAAATTCTTTTTCGCCGCGGCAAAGACCTGAGAAAAATCGTCCTGCGGAGCATGACCCGGCCGCTTCTCAAAAACAACCTTTGCTATTGAAATCGGAAGGTCAATAAACCAGTTGTGGAAACGCTGGTAAAAAATGTAGTACGGCCCTTTCCCGATTTTCAGATAATCAAAGTCCGATTGTATCCTCTTATCCGGTGTTGAGACCACAATGAAAACCCCTCCGGAAAGATCTCTCCCTGTTACATAGTCTATTACTCCTTCCTGTTTCAGGATGCCACCGTTTTCTTTTTTTCTGAAAAGCGAAAGCGCTTCCTGAATACCTGCTTCGGGCCCGTGCATACCCCGAATATCCGGGAGAAGACCTGTTGCATTTGAAAGACACGCCATCTCAAACATCGTTTTTGACCCATCAACAAAGGAAGTCACCTGTTCGGCGGTAATACCGTTATCCGGCAAGAAGTTCCTCACTGATTCAGGGTTGGCTTCTACGTTCAAAGGATTGTTTTTCCCTTTGCCGCATGCAATAACATCAAAATTCAGCAGGGTATAATGGTCATAGAATTTCTTCAGTTCGCTTGGCTCATCCCCTTCTGCAACCGTATAGATGACGCCGTTCTCTTCGTGAAGTTTTTTCAAGGTCAGCCCGATTGTTACATCTGCTTCAATATTCATGGATACCAGGTGCTTCTTATTGCATGCGGAGAAATATCCGGTTTCACAACCCGTCAATGGATCACAGCCTCCGTCAACGACTGCCTGTATTTCCGGGTCCGCACATAATTCCTCTATTGAAGGATAAATTTCTGTACGTGGCCTTCCGTGTAATTCCAATATTTCTTCCAATCTTGCCTTATCTCTGTCGTATACACCTTTCACTTCAATCCATTTCAGCCGGTTGATTACGTTAAAAATACCGCTGCCCATATATCCTGCGGCATCAACTATTCCGACCCTGACCGGCGCGCGTTTTTCATACATGGCCATTCTCCCCTTCACCGATAACCAATAGATTATATCGCCATATGCAGAATTCCGAGGTTGAGGAAGCAGTCGGACTGCCGCCGCGAATCCAGAATCCCGCCGGTTCGCCAATCCCAAGGAGGGAAACCATAAATTTTTCAGCCATTTCAAGATACTTCCTGTCACCCGAAGCCTGGTAAAGGAAAGAGGAAGCGTAACAGAGCTTTCCGCAGGATTCGGTATTGAAGGGATGCTCTCCCGCCCTCAGGATGAAATCATAGTATTTTCCCGCAAGCTCAAGGTGTTCCGCGTTGCCCGTAACGGATGCCAGTTTGGCAAGGAAGGCGACAACCGCTCCAACGATATAATAGAAGTTTTCCTCTTTGTCCCTTATGTTTATTCTGATAAAACGTTCGTCTGGTTCTTCAGCCGGTTTCCTGACAACAAGCCCTCTCTCCGGATACCTGTAGTAGTAGAACTCTTCCTTGAATTCAGGCTGTTCTTTAAGTAAATCGGCCAGAAACTTTGCCGCCTTCTCTGCCTCCTGCAGTTTGCCGAGATAAAGACCGACCATTGATGACCATGCGGTAGAAATAGCATCCTCCAGGTTATCATTGTCCGGGTCATAGGGGGCTTTGGAACAATAGCCTCCTGTCTCGGGGTCCTGATGACTGGCAATGTAATTCCATGCTGGATAGGAAATATCAAAGAGCGAAAGAAGATGCGATGCAAGACAGATCCATGCATTCGGATAAATATAATAATCCAGGGAGAATTTCTGCCTTTTTTCACTCTTGAAATCCCCGTCAGACGCCATAGTTTCCCTGACAACCCAGTTGATAATCTTTTTTGCCTCCAGAGACTTGCCGGCAAGGACCAAAGCCCATGGTAATTTGTAATAGGCAATAGCCCCTTTGGAAACCGGATTTACAGTACCGTCCGGATTAATCTGGGTCAACAGCCAATCCACACTCTTTTTTACAGAAATCTGATAGAGCTCCCTATTCTTCAGCATATGCCTCCTTCATCTTCACGTTTATCTTCCTGAGAGAGGGGTAATTCCCTTTAGAATCTGAA
>CAYOFY010000052.1:0-11579 GCA_964403465.1 uncultured bacterium | reverse complement strand
GGTTGGTATCACGCAGTTGTCCAAGATAGACCGGATATTGAAGATACGTCAGGAGCGGAGGCAGATTGATAGCCATGCGGCCGGACAGGGAACTCGCCGACATTTTCGGCGTGGTTGGCGACCAGTTCTTCATACGCGAAGGATATATAACCATGAATCTTTCCGACATGCGTACCGGGAATATTCATGCGGAAAGCCTTCAGTTTCACGGGGAAGGCGATCTGTACAGGAACAGGCAGGCAGAGGTCATCGCCTGGTTTTCCGGCTCTTGCGGACAGAAAACAGGCTATCCGGCAATCTTTGTCAATGACGCGGGGAAAGGCAAAGCCGCGGCTTTTGCATACGACCTTGCTGCATCCGTCGTTCTTTTCCATCAGGGGTTGAAGGAAAACGCAAGCACGGGATCCAGTCCCGATACGGACGGCGACGCAGCCTACAAGCCGAACGACCTTTTTTACGGATATCTTGATGAAAGACTGAAAAATATTCCTCAGGCTGACATCCACCAGGATATACTTGTAAATCTTATCAAAGAATTTCTGCCTCTGCCTGTTCCGCGCGCATGGCATTTCCCCGATGCCGCACCTGCAGCGGCTTTGATAGATGGAGACAGCGACGGCATGGCAGCGGAGGCCATGGACAGGGTAATGAACATATCCGAAGAGGGAGGAGCAAAATATACCCTCTACATAATGACAAAAGATTTTAATGTCCTGTCCCGGGAGAATATGAAGCGGCTGATGGAAAAGGGACACGATTTCGGTGTCCATTTCTGGGAAGGCAACCGGCTTCCTCCCCCGGATGCGGTGAAAAAGAATATGAGGGTTGAGACTGAAGGATTTCTGGGAAGATATAAATATTCTCCGGTTGCAAGCAGGGGACACTCGGTTATCTGGGTGGGGTGGACAGAGCACGCGGATTTCCTCGTTGAGAACGGAGTGCGTCTTGACTGCAATTTTGCCGCCGGCCCCGGATACCAGGAAGGATATGTGAACGGGAGCGGACTTCCCGTGAAGTTCATTGATGAGAACGGACGCGTTATAGACCTTTACGAGCAGGCGACGATAAGCACCGATGACGGATGGATGTTTGACAAGTGTCTTCTTCCCGCGAAAACGGAGGGAAAGGCGATTGCCGATTCCCTTTGCCAGATAGACGACCTGGCTTTGAAATACCACGGCGTTTACCATCCCTATTTTCACCCGGGCACGGTGCATGAACAGAAAAACAGGCCTTTCAAAACCGATTTCTGGATGGCAACGGTGATAAAGTATGCATCGCATAAGGGAATATATTTTGTAAACGGCAGGGAATGGGTGGAGTTTAACGATGCGAGAAGAAATATCCGTTGTGAGAATCTTTCGTGGGATGAAGAGAAGGGGTCTCTTTCCTTCACAATCTTGAATCCTGCAGGGAAGAAAGGAATAACAATCCTACTGCCTATTTGTTTTGAAGGCAGGCATACCTCGCCGGAACTTGTGGACGGAAAGGTTGAAGCAAAGACTGTTTTTCTTGAAGGGAAAGAGCAACTGGCTCTCGTAGATGACGGGAGTCCGAAAAATAAAATTACGGTCGTATACCGAAGTGCAGGAGGATAATAACGTGGGAACGGAAGCAGAAAACTACAGGTGGATATGCGTCACAGAGAAAGCGGAGTTCAAGCCCCGTGACGGCGCCGGTGCGCTGGTCTTCAATAACAGGATGTGGCTCCTTGGCGGATGGAATCCGAACGATATGGAATACTTCCCGAGGATATGCAACAACGAGGTATGGAGTTCCGAAAACGGACGCGACTGGACTCTGGAAAAGCCCAATACCTTTCACAACAGGGGGAGAACGTTCAACCGGTTTTCTGACTGGGCGGGCCGCCATACCGCGGGATACGTTGTTTACAGGGATAAGATGTGGATTATCGGCGGCGATGCAAACCAGGGGTTCTACCACAATGATGTCTGGAATTCATCCGACGGGAAGGTGTGGAATTATGTCAATAAAGGGAAGCCCGTGCCCTGGGGGCCGAGGTGCCTGCATCATACGCTGGTCTTCAATGACAGGATCTGGGTTATGGGAGGCCAGACCATGCCCCAGTTTGCCGAGGCGGATGAAAAGTTTTACAGCGACGCGTGGTCGACCGACGACGGGATAAACTGGGAAAGAGCCGGTATCAAGGGGCCTTCATGGAAGGAACGCGGCGGCATAGGCGGCAGTATTGTCATGAACGGGAAAATCTGGATTGCCGGAGGCTCCACCTACGCAACGCCCGGGCGTGAAAAGGTTACGTATAACGACGTCTGGGCCTCCTCGGACTGCATAAACTGGGAGCTGGTGCTCGAAAAAGCGCCTTGGAGAGGGCGTTCATACCACGAGGTTGCGGTATTCGACAAAAAGATGTGGGTTATGGAGGGGGCCGTTGATGGCAGGAACAGCAACGACGTCTGGTATTCGTCAGACGGAATAATCTGGCACGAACTGGTCGGGACTCCATGGGCTCCGAGGCACGCTGCAAGCGTTTTTGTTTACGGCGGTGCGCTGTGGATCGTTGCGGGCAACAACATGGTTTCAGACGTATGGAAACTGGTTAAATCCTGAAGAAAGGAGATGGGAAAATGATAGCGTATACCTTTGACGGGGACCTTAAGAAAAACATCAACGAACGGGAGGAGAATTACTGGGAAGTTTATATCCGGGAGATAATGGATCTCATGGGGGTGAAGGGGGATCCCGTATCCCTGAAAGATATGGAATCTCCCGATGTTATGGGCAAATACAGGGTACTGATTATGGGTGCGCAGTCGGGCCAGTGTGTAACCCAGCGCATGAAAAAAACGTTGACTGCATGGGTGGAAAACGGCGGCATGCTTCTGGGTTTTGCCGTTGAAAACCTTGACAACGTATTTGGTATCCAGACACGTTTCAGAAATACGCAGCAGGACGATTACTCTGTTTCTGCGACGTTTGAACTGATACCCCATCCCCTCGTTTATGGTGTCCATCCGCTGATGTTTTATGAAAGCAAACTCATCATCCTTTCAGATTTTCTTTCCGTATCACTCAATGATGGCATTGAACTTGGCCGTCTGTACGGTCCCGACGGAGCTCCACGCATGGAGCCGGCGATAACATGGCGCAGGGTCGGAAACGGGTATGCGGGATATTTTGCCTTTGATGCTGCAAAGACTGTATGGCTGCTTCACCAGGGCCGGCCTATAACTTCTGTCAATGGGGAAGGCTATGAAAAGGCCACCAGTCTTCAGGTCATAGGGGAGAGAACCCGCAAGATTTGTTATGCGGATGAGATTGTCTACGTTCTTCAAAATCTCATAGCGCAGGCAGGACACCCTTTCATCTACCAGATTCCGCCGGACGGAGATAAGATTCCGGATGCCCTTCTGTACTGGGGAGGGGATGAGTATTTCGGCCCCGTGGAAAACTCTCTCGTATCTTCGGACTGGATGCGCAGCAAGGGATTGCCTTATCATGTTAACATAGGCATTGAGAGGACTCCGGGAAAGAACGACGGGCATCCCATAACGAAGGAGCAGATGCGACACATAATGGAGGATAACGGGCACGAGGTCTCCCTTTATTACATGCTTTACGAAGACAATAATTATGATATAACTCCTGAAAGAATCAAGCACCAGAGCGATCTGTTCTACAAACGCTTCGGATTCCGGCCTCTCTGCACGCTCCACTACAATACCTCCTGGAAAGGATGGGCAGACCCGGCGAGGTGGATGGCGGAAGCCGGAGGAAAGGCGGACAATTCCTTTTCCAGCCAGCCGTGCCGGCCTTACGACCACCCCATAAGGAACAGTGCTTCGTACGGATTCGGACAGGGAACTGCATATCCTTTTTTCTTCTGGGATGATTACCGGCACGGCAACGAGAGGATTGAATTCATAGAAGAGCCGATTGCATGCTATGAAATCGGGCACAGGACGCTCGGCAGAGCTGTAAAAGACCCGCTGGCATTGATGCCGCAGGATGTTCACCTGCCGCTTGACAGGGCAATAGAATATCACCAGGTAATCAATATGTTTTACCATCAGGTCAGCGTTGCCACGCGTGCCCCGGTACGTGCAGCCATAGAGGAGATACTGAGATACATTGAATACCGTGAGGCAGACGTACTGCACATGGCCAACAACCAGGTTGCGGAGTGGTGGTTTGCACGCTCATCCTCTGAAATAAGGGATATTATTGCAGACCCGGGAGGAGCAACCTTCACGGTTTCCAGCGGCTATCCGGCAGGGCTTATAGTAAAACTCCTGATACCGCAGGGAAAAGTCTGCGATAGTGTCACATCCGGCAAGAAAAATCCTGTCCAGAAAATAAGACACGAATTCGGGTCGGACTGGATATATCTCATGGTTCCGTCCGGGAAACACAGGGTCAGCATCAGTTTCAAGGATAAGCCGTAAAATAGAAGGATAAGCATGGAAGACCTGAAAGTCACGGTGGCTTCACTGCGTTCGGTACTGGCTAATCCACAGGTAAATCTGAGTCTTGTAAAAGAGGCATGCAAATACGCAAGTGATACGGGAGCCAGGCTGCTGGTATTGCCGGAACTGATGCTCACCGGACACGGCGGGCACCAGTCAATGGTTGACAATGCAGAGCCTGTTCCTTCCGGTCCATTAAGCACGGAGATTCTCCGGCTCTCCAGGGAACATTCTCTGTGCATCTGCGTCGGCATAGCGGAAAAAAAGCATAACATGGTTTATAACAGTCATATGGTTGCGGACAGGGGAAAATATCTGGGTTTGCAGAGGAAGATATACCTGTCAGGCGACGAATACTGTTATTTCGGCGCAGGTGAATCCGTGGAGGTTTTTGACATAGGCGAAATCAGGTTCGGCATTGCGCTCTGCTATGACAACCATTTCCCTGAGATTGCCCTGATTCACAGCCTTAACAACGTTGACCTGATACTTGCCCCGCATGCGGCAAGATGCGGCAGGTGGGAGGCAAAACCGACCGAGGAATTTCGCCTGAAGACAATAAGAGACCAGCAGGAAGTCTGGGAGAAAGTCCACAGGGCAAGGGCCTATGACCACAATCTGTATGTCCTTCTCTGCAACGCCGTAGGGTCATCTGCCGGAGGATTGGAAGGGGTTGAGGCGAACCATGCCGGAACGGTCATGGGTATAGACCCTGATGGAGAGGTCTTTCTCAGGACGACGGCGACGGATTTTACAGATGAGATTGTTACAGTGGAGTTGAAAAGCGGGAAGCGGAAGATGAACCATCCTCCCACCCGCAACAGGCGTCTTGACACCGTTGTCCGCCTTCTGCGCAGAAAGCTGGATTGCAGACAGGATTGGAGAGCCTGACTCCCGTTATTACATTCTGGAAGGAAACCGGTCCTCAAGTTCGTAGATGGTGAGCGCGGCTGCTATGACCGAGGCAGTCTCCACCTTCAAAATCCTTTTACCCATGCTTACCGGTACTGCTCCATGTCCTTCTGCCATGGAGATCTCTTCGTCCGTGAAACCGCCCTCGGGCCCCACAAAAATCTTGACATATGCGTCAGTATTCAGACCAGGCAGGTTCCTCATTATCTCTCTCAGGGGGATGATTGCCTTTTCCCAGAAGATCATGGATATGTCAGCTCTTATCCTGACGGCATCCTCAAACCGCAAAAAATCCGTGATCCCGGTTACCACCTGTCTGCCCGCAATCCTGGAAGATTCCGCCGCTATCTTCTCCCAGCGTTCTTTCTTGCCGGTCATCCTTTCTGGATTCAACGAACCTATGACTCTTTCACTCAATAAAGGAGTTATCTTTCTGGCTCCCAACTGTGCGACGTCCCTGACGATGGAGTCCATCTTCCCTCTCTTCGGGATGCTCTGGAAAAGGTGAAGGATGAAGGGTAATTCGGCATCAAAGATTTTTTTTGATTCAAGGATGAATGCTGTGATATGCTCTTTTCCGACGCTGAAAATTTTTATTGAATGTTCAAAACCCGTACCGTCAAATCCTGAGAAAATATCACCTTCTTTCATCCTCAGAAGATTTGCCAGGTAATGAAAGGTATCTCCCCTGACGGATATCACGCCTTTTTCAATACCGCAGTCGCTGCGGTCAAGATAGATTCTTTTCATTGTCCCGGAAGGCAAGAAAACATAACATTCTGATACTACCTGTATTTGCTCAGGTCAAATTCAAACCTGCAGGTATAAAGGTCGGCTGCTTCAGGGTCTATCTTGAAGGTTGCAATGAGCGTGATTTTTGCGTTATCAGGTATCCCCGCTTTGTTGAATCTGACATTGCCTGTTGCCGTCTGTGTGTAGTCCCTGCCCATCTGGCTGTAGGGAGGCATGAACATGTACGCGGGAGTCAAGTCCGTCTTACCGTATCTGAGCAGGAACTTCACGCTCTGGCCGAACTGCGGATATCCTCCAAAAAGGGTTACGTTGAAAGTGATGCTGTTGATATCCTCTTTCAAGACTGCTTTTATTGTCCTGTCATCCACCTTCCTGTCCCTCAATGTCGCCTCTCTGCCGAGGAGTGCAATCCTGAGAAAAGGCGTCATGATGGTTGCATTTCCCCTGCTTTCCCCGAAGCCCAGGTCAACCGTCCAGTCGGATGTGAACTCTGTCGTGGACAACTCGGCATTTCTTGCACCGAGGTCAAGGGCTTCCTGTATCTGCGTTTGCGCTAACGGCAGGGCCACATCTGTCTGTTTTTCCTTCCTGCCGCATCCCGAAGAAAGGAGCAGGATTCCGGCCAGGAAAACACAAAAAAATTTTCTCATCGTTCATTCTCCCGGTTTTTCAACCTCCTAATAATTTATATCTTTGTCACCTTCTTGTCAATAGATTGCTGATTTGACAGGGGGTCTTCAAAATGGTAAAAAAATTATCTGGAAGAATGGAGGTATGAAATGTACAGATGCATGTGCAGGTGCAAGATAAAGGGCGGCAGGGTCACCGACAAGAACCTGGAATATGAAGGAAGCATAACGGTTGACAGGAAGATTCTCAGCCGGGCGGGAATCCTTCCGGGCGAGATGGTGAATGTCCTGAACCTTAACAGCGGAGCCAGAATATCCACGTATGTCATAGAAGGGAAGGAAGATTCCGGTACCCTCTGTCTCAACGGGCCTGCCGCGAGGCACTTTGAAAAAGGCGACGAAATAATCATACTCGGTATCTCCTTTGCCGAGGAATCCGAGATTGTTGAAAAATGGCAGATGAAGATGGTGGAACTTGAAGATAATAACAGGATAAAGTTTGAAAACCGATAGGAAAAAGTTTTTTTTCTGTTTTTCCCTCAGCGTACTGAGCGGAGTTATCCTTTCATTTGCATTCCCTCCTTTTGCAGGATGGCAGATTGCATTCTTTTCCCTGGTACCGCTTCTCTTCTCCGCCTCAGAGAATTCCTGGAAAAATTTCCCGCTGGGAATGACATCCGGCTTCTTCTTCTATTCCATTACGCTTTCCTGGCTGTACAGGGTTGCCGGGCCAGTCTATCTTCTTCTGGCGCTTTACCTTTCGGTTTTCTGGGGAGTATTTCTTTATCTCGCCTTCGCCCTGCCGGAAAAGGGCAGGATATTTTCGGCCGCATTTGTATGGTTCATGCTGGAAATCATAATGTCCAACCTGCTCACGGGTTTTCCATGGATATTACTGGGTTTTTCCCAGTCAGGTGATCCCCGTATTCTGAAGATTGCCGGATACTTCGGGGTGTACGGGATATCATTCCTCATAGTGCTTGCAAATCTTGCCATTTTTTACTCATTCAGGAAAAGATATATCCTTTCATGGCTCATTGCCATTGCTGTTCTTGCCGCGGTCATTTGCCTGCCATCTTTCATCCAGCCTGACAGGGAACAGGATGCTGCGACCTTGAGAGTAATGGTTGTCCAGCCGAACATTGATTCCTCCGAGGCAAGGTCCCCCTATGCAAACCTTGAAGATATTGAAGAAATTACCGTTCAAAATCTGAATGGCATGAAACCGGATGTTGTCATATGGCCCGAGGGCATATTCCATGATGACATCGGGGCAGATGAGGACGTGCTCAACGGTCTCAAGGCACTGACAGCAAAATACGGATTTTCACTTATCATGGGAACATTTACAAGGGCGGATGAAGGTTTATACAACTCGGCGGTCCTGATTGAAGGCGACAGGATACGGGTATACAACAAGACACACCTTGTCCCCTACGGCGAATTCATCCTTGGAGGCAGGTACCGCATCATAAGAGAGACTTTTGAAAGGATAGCGGGCTATGTTCCGCTTACAGAACCGGGCAGGGAGCTGACCGTTTTTGACGTGAAGGGCGGCAGGATAGCGCCCCTCATATGTTTTGAGAACATATTTCCCTTGATAGCGTGTAATTTCATCGGTGAAGAAGCGGACGTATTCGTGACCATCACCAACGACTCATGGTATGGCAGGTCCGCCGGGCCTTATCAGCATTTTGCTCATAACGTCCTGAGGGCGGCGGAGACAGGCAGGTACTTCGTGCAGAGTGCAATGACGGGGATAAGCGGCGTTGTTTCCCCTGAGGGGATTATTGAAGATACCCTGAGGAAAGACGGAGAAGAATTATTTATTGAAGGGGCCCTGTTTTATGATGTGCCCTTGATGAAGGGAAATACGCTCTATTCTACGGTGCGGGATATGCCTCTTTTCATCATGGCGCTCATTTTCACAGGAGCGGTACTATGCAGGAGAAAATAAGGAAGATTGAATCTGTTATCGGCCATCGTTTCAGAAAGAAGGGACTCATTGAACAGGCGCTCACCCACCCTTCCTGCGAAGGCAACGGGTCATACGAAAGACTTGAGTTCCTCGGCGACCTGGTCCTCGATGCCGTGGTTGGTATAAATCTTTTCAGGGAATACCCCTCTGCCGAAGAATCTTTCCTTACCGACCTCAAGGCAGCCTACGTGAACAGAAAGTATCTTCACAATGTTGGCGTTTCCCTGAAACTCCAGAGGTTTATAAGGCACAGGAATTTCGAGATTCCCCGGCTGGATAATTTCGTTGAAGGAATTATAGGAGCCGTATACCTGGACGGCGGCTGGAAGAAGGCGGAAACCTTCATAAGGAGATTCATCCTTTACAGAAAGATGGAACCCATCAGGAACTACAAGAACATTCTCTCCACCCTATCAAAGAGACATTTCAATATGGAGCCCTCATATGCAGTCGTCTCTGAAAAAGGCCTGCCGCACAAAAAGACATATGATGTCAGGGTCAGGATTGCGGGCAAAAAACACGTTGGCAGAGGGACAGGAGGAAACAAGAAAGAAGCAGAGATGCGTGCGGCCGAGGACCTCCTGCGCAAACTTGAGAAATACCGGCATATAAGACACGAACGGCCGCTGAATTCCTGAGTCAGTTATGTGAATGAAGATAACCCGCTATTATTTCTTGTGCACAAAATACTGTTCTACGAGCCCTGCGGCGTTCATCGTTGTCCAGTAAAGAAGCAGCCCTGAAGAAAAGTTGTAAAAGAGGAAGAGAAACATAACCGGCATCATGAAGGTCAGTGCTTTCTGTGAAGGTTCCTGAGGCGTGAGTTTCTGCTGCCAGAAGGAAGTGACCGACATTATCACGGGCAGGAGATTGAGATTAAAGCCGCCTATTTTCATGATCGTATCAGGGAGGGACAGGTCTTTTATCCAGAGCATGAAAGGGGCTCCCCTGAGGATAACGGAACTTCTCAATGCGATGAAAAAACCTATGAATATCGGAAATTGTATCAACATGGGCAGACAGCCGCCGAAGGGATTTATCTTATATTCCCTGTAAAGATTCATCAGTTCCTTCTGCATCTGCTGGGGATTATTCTTATATTTCTTCTGCACGTCCTGGAGGTATGGCCTGAGTTTCTGCATCTCCTTCATGGACCTCAGACTCTTCCTCGTCAGGGGGAAAAAGACTATTTTCACTATCAATGTCAGAAGTATGATAGACCATCCCCAGTTTGGAACTGCCGTGTGTATGTAGGACAGTGCGGTGAAAAGGAATCTTCCCATGGACGCAAAGAAACCTGTGCCGAAAATCTGTTTCTCCGCTATCTCTTTACCCGCGATGAAGTAGTCCGAAGGCCCGGCATAAAAGGAAAATCCGAGTTTCTCGCTGTCCCCTGGCTTGATGTCCATCTTTTCGTACAGGAACCCTATCCTGATACAGGAATCTTCCAGAGTCACGAAGCTTTTTGTACTCCTTTCCGAACGTATGAGAAGAAGTCCGTACCGCTGTTTCAGTGCAATCCAGTCAGTGTTTTCGAAGGTGGAAGATGCCCTTATCCGGGTTATACTGGTTTTCACCATCTTACCGCCGGTACTTATGATTATCTCCGGAGGCGTAAATTGCCTTTCCTTTGCTATCCTCGAGCGCATATTCGCAATGTCTATTCTTCCCGCGCTGACCATGTAATTCTTGAGGGATATGGAATCCTTCCCCCTGTTTGATATGAGCAGGGCGGAACTGAAGGTGTATGAATCGGCAGGTATGTTGATGGTTTTTTCAGTCAGCATGTTACCGGAGTAATCCTGGAAACTTATGACGCTTCCGGTTTTACTGAAGGCATAGGAAGCCGGTACATTTTCTGTATCATCTGCGGCATGGTTCAGCAGCAAATCTGAGTCCTCAAAAATGGGGATGGATGCTTCGTCTTTTCTTGTATATTCTTTCAAACCGATATCTCTTATTATCCCTCCGGCAGTATCAAGTTTTATAATGAACCTGCTGTCTTCGTAAATCTCCTCTTTCCCGCGGATTGTCCTTGAAGCATGGCTGAACGCAATGGGCTTTTCTTCCGGAGTTTCCTTTGCGGACGAAACAGTCTGTGGAAGAGCCGGCCTCGCCGCATGTGGCGCCTGCCTGGCCTGGTATCTGCCGAAAATGAATATTATTATTCCCGCGAGAACCAGGGCGATTGCCAGCCGCAGTTCCTCCCTCATTTTATCCATTTTTCCAACGGGTCATATCCTCCCCTGTTGAAGGGATGGCATCTGACTATCCTCCTTATGGCTGTAAGGATACCCTTTGCCGGTCCGAGTTGTTCTATCGCTTCTATCGTGAATGCTGAGCAGGAAGGGTAGAACCTGCATCTGTTTCCAAGAAGCGGGGAAATCGTGACCTGGTAGCACCTGATCAAAAAAATCAAAAGTCTTTGCATCTTATCTTCTCCGCCGCATTTTCAAGTTCCCTGACAATCTCGTTTTTCTCACGGCTTAATGCGGATGGCTTTAGAATAAACAGGGAATCCCCGCTCGTGAAGTTCTTTCTCCAGAATTCACGGATAGTCCTTTTCAGATAATTTCTCTTTGAAGGCGTTCCGATCTTGCGCCCTGCTATGAAACCGATCTTATAATTACCAGAGGATTTAAAATATACCCTGAAGGAAGGGGAACCGTATCTTTTTCCCGTTCTTACCAACAGTTGCACCTTTTTTTTCATCAGCAGACAACAAGTCTTTTTCTGCCTTTTCTTCTGCGGTTGCTCAATACTCTTCTTCCGCCCCTGGTGCTCATTCTTGCACGGAATCCGACAGTGCGTTTTTTCCTTAGTTTGTGCGGTTTATAGGTAACCGACATTTGTATTCCTCCC
>CAYOFY010000051.1:0-11608 GCA_964403465.1 uncultured bacterium | reverse complement strand
GTGCAATAAATATTTTTGGTTTGTCTGGGGGGAAAATCGTTTATCATCTGAAACCTTGACGCTATTTTTAATTGCGGGTATAATGAAACTGGTTAATTGACAATTAGGTTGTATTCCTCCGCGGGCTCACCGCTTTCAATGGGTGAGACGCTGATGGAAACATTGTCCTTTCTTTTTAGATAACTACCGCTTTCAATGGGTGGCTAATAAGCCAAGGCAATGAATATCAGTATGTTTTGAATGCTGGTATTTGTTGCTTTGGCATTTTTTTTTGACCGAAGCAAGACTACGCCAGCAGGCAAAACATACTGCTGGCGTTTTTTTTTGCCAAAACAACTGAGAAATTTTGAGGAGGAATGACAATGATAATAGATTCGGAGTTCAGTAAAGAGGAGAAAAAAAAGTCTAAAAAATTCCATAGCGGATATTACTATATAATTGAACCTTCCTGGCCTGTTTATCTGCAATATAGACACGGCAAGTATAAAGGGGCAATATTGAGCAGTCTATATACTTGCGTATGTTCACTTGCTTCTTTTCGGTCATGCAGGGTTAATGGGAGGAGTCAGCGTAAACCGGTGGACATTATAGCAGGAGAAGCGTTGTGGACAAGTTTACGAATTATAGGGGACAGGGTAGGTCTATCAGCAAATACAGTAAGAAAATATTTGTTCGTGTTGCACAAAGAAGGATTGATTAAATTACTTGTAATCCCCGGGAAACACATAGAAATTATTATTACCCATCCTATTCCAACCCCCTCTGGCGATTTCCGAGACAAGATAAGACGTTCACGTAAGAAAAGTGAACTGCTTTCTGATTTGGCTACACTTCAGGTTAGACATAATATTTCGCAGGAATTTATACAAACCTACGTGAAGGAAAAAACCAAAAGAACGATTAGCAGCGTATCTGACATGAGCACAAGCGGACTGCAAAAGGTGATTGAATTTATAAGGGACAACTGTTCAAATGATGATTGCGCACCGGCTTGTTCAACAATAAGCAGTGAACGGGAGGTGTTCAATGTATAGGTTGAATCTATATAAGTAATATCAGTAATGAAGGGAATAACAAGGAGGTTGTCAATGGGAGAAAGATTAACGCCGATAAAGGCAATAAGAAAGAAGTGTACTGTCTGTTCAGAGTGCAGGTGCGAGATTAAAAACTGCGAGTGCTATAAAAATGACGGGGCGATTGAGAAATGTTTCCTGTATCCCTACCGATTGGGCAAGAGGCCTGAAGTGAAGGCGGAATACACACCTGTTAAGAGTATCCGTAAATATTGTTTGTGGTGTTGTTGTGGAAGTTTTGCTTTGGTAAAGAATTGCCTGACGAAAGATTGCCCGTTATGGCCTTATCGGTTGGGAAAAAGGCCAAAGGGTTAATGATAACGTTAGAATGCCCCAAGAAGCCGAAAAAACGGCAGTATAGTGGGTAGTTTTTGACGGAATATGCCAAAGATATAGGAATCCTTAACCGAGAAAAATTAAATGGGGAAAAGGCTATTAAACATAAGTGAGGCGGCGGAGTATCTGGGGGTTGCGGAGAAGACCCTGTATCACTGGGTATCTCAAAGGAAGATTCCGTTTGTGAAGTTATCCCATAAGGTTTTAAGGTTTGATGCCGGCAAGATTGATAAATGGGTGGAAGAGAATACTGTTGATACCGTGTACGCCGTTGATTTTATGGGCGAGAAAGTCTATAATATGATAAAAGGAAAAGGCAATGGGAGTATACAAAAACAAGAAGGACGGTGCTTACTGGATTGATTACAGGCATCTGGGGAAAAGATACCGGAAGAAGGTTGGCTCAAGCAAGAGACAGGCAGAGATTGTATATGGAAAGATTAAGTCCCAGATAGCGGAAAATAAATATCTGGATGTTAAGAAGAATCAAAGCATAACTCTCCCAGAATTTTTGAATTTTTATTTGAGGGACTATTCCTGTGTAAATAACAAACCGTCCACTCATTACCGTAATACCAAAATAGCGGAGAACCTGAAAAGGCATTTCGGTAATATACATCTTTATGAGATTACGGATATTGACGTAGACAATTACAAGAAGGCAAGAAGGGAAGCGGGTATAAAACTTGCCACGATTAACAGAGAATTGGCATTGTTAAAGGGAGTATTGAACAAGGCACGGCAGTGGAAGGTATTACAGACCCCTTTGCCGGAAATAAAACTTTTCAAGGTAGATAATACAAGGGTAAGATACCTTACGGAAGAGGAATACCGTAAATTGGTTGTTATGTCCCCGGAACCGTTAAAATCTATAATAATCGTTGCAGTCAATACCGGAATGCGGAGAGGGGAGTTATTGTCTCTTAAATGGCAGGATGTTGATATTAAAGAACGAATAATTACCTTGAGAGATACCAAGAGCAAGGAAACAAGGTATGTCCCTGTAAATAACGTTGTTTCAGATGCCCTGATAGGAATGAATGCAGTTCAGGGATGTGAATATGTCTTTGCCGGCAAGGAAGGGAACAGTCATATATCTGAAAGTTATGTATCTCATCTGTTTGAGAAGGTTGTTAAGAAGGCGGGGATAAAGGATTTTCGTTATCACGATTTGAGGCATACCTTTGCAAGTTGGCTTGTGATGAAGGGGATTGACTTGAAAACCGTGCAGGAACTTCTAGGTCATAAAACTTTCAATATGACATTGAGGTATTCTCATTTATCCCCGGAACACAAAAAATTGGCAGTTGAAATTCTTGAAGAAAAAAGTAAAATAAGAAGGAACAGTTTTGAGAAAGAAGGCATTGAAATTGATGTCCAGGATGCAACAAATGGACACCTATTGGACACCAAGAGCAATTAGGATATTTCTTGGATGTCTTTAAGTCTTTGGAATGTAATCGTTTAGCCACCTTAGCTCAGTGGTAGAGCAGGGCACTTGTAATGCTCAGGTCCGCGGTTCAAATCCGCGAGGTGGCTCTTTGCAGACCATGTCGCGGACCTGCCAAAGGGAGCAGGGAAAAGGATTTTCCCTGTGATTCCCGGTTCGGAGGGGAAGATTAAGGGGAGCAGCCCTCCCCTTAAGGAGCGAGTTTCAGGGAGCGACGGGTCCGCGGTTCAAATCCGCGAGGTGGCTCTATCGGCAACGATGGTTTTCAACTTTCGTCAGTTCCAGCGGATATTCTCGATTCATGAAGTGTTCAGTCAGAGAAAAGAACAGGCAAAAAGGGGGATGTCCTGCCGCCGAAGAGAATCTAGCCGATTTGAAGAGCCACTCTGATTATGTCCCGTCTCGAGATAATGCCGACTACTTTGCCGGCTTCAACAATAGGCACTCTTCGGAAATGGTGGCTCGCTATCGCCAGAATTATTGAATTGATGTCTGCATCCGGCGGGAAACTTATCACATTCTTTGTCATAACTTCTTCTACCTTGGTATTCTGCAGGTTCCCATCAAACGCAAAATTAAGGATATCTTTTTCTGAGATTATTCCAATCATTTCCCCGCTATTGTTTACAACCGGCATCCCGCTGATTTTTTTCTCTATCAAAACCTTGATCGCTTCTGCCAGTGTGACATCAGGGCCAATGGTTACTACCTCTCTGGTCATCACATCCTGTGCCTTCAACATTATCCTCACCTCCTTTCACTTGATCCTGCACATTTCCAGGGATTTCTTCCCTATACAAAGGTGATGATATTATTATACCGTTCAAGATTTTCAGGAGCAAAGGGCACAGAATCAAGGGCAATGCGGTGATTTCCGTTTTAATTCCCGGTTTGGAGGGGAAGATTTTATGAATTATGAAAAACAAACCACACTCGGCAAGAGGATAGACCTGGCAATAAGGCCGAAACTTCTCCTTCTTGCGAATTTGCTTAACCACCCGCGCAGGACCTGCAGAAATCTTGCCAGACATGCCCTTGCAAGAAAAGATGCACGGAAAATACTGAAAGAAAATGCCATACCAAGAAGGGTCGGAAAGACAAGACATGTATATTTCTTCGGACGATACGACAGCATCTCTTTCAGACTGGGCGGTTCTTATCTGATAGAAGCCCTCAGAAGGATGGGTGTATCGGCAAGGTCAGGATATTTTGCCCCTCTAGAAAGCATCTGCGCTTCAATTGCAGGGACACTTCTTTTCGGCAAGCGTTTCCCGTCTTCCGTGGCCTGGCGGAACGCGCGGAAGTAGTGGTCCCCGGAAGACTCTTGCCGATCGGACTTGCCCAATTTGCCACGCTCACGCGGGACTTGAAAAGAAGCCAGGTTATTACCTGTATTAAACTTGCAGAAAATACTGCTGTCAGGTTAAGAAAGGTTCGGGACGCGTCCTGTTTCTGGAGAGCAACATCCTGAAGAATCTATGCGGAGAGCATATCAACGATGACAGAGAGCAGGTATTTCAGGTTATAGGGTTTTGTAAGGTAGAAATCGGCTCCGTATTTGTAGCTCTTCTCCTTGTTCTTGCTATCTGTATCTTTGCCGGTTATCATTATTACGGGAACGCGCTTGCTCTTGAGCCCTCCCTTTATTTTTTGAAGAACTTCCCATCCGTCCATCAGTGGCATGAAAATGTCAAGGATGACAATATCCGGTTTTTCTTCCTTGAATATCCTCAGCCCTTCTTCGCCGTTAAGCGCCCCGAGGATAACGTAGCCAAGAGATTTGAGTCCCAGGGAAAGGGTCATGAGTGAATCGGGTTCATCGTCAATCACAAGTATTTTCTTGAGAGGTGCTTCCATATTTCTATTCTACCATCTTAATTTGCAAAAATCAACTCTTTTCTATGGATTGATTCAATCCTTCTCCATGCTCATGGGTACAGGAACATGCTTTTTTGGAATCTTGATTCGCAGCACGGAGAAAAAGTTAATCACAGCAATGACCGCTCCGCACAGGAAGACATACTGATAACCGAATTTCGCCCAGATGATACCGCTGAGCAGGGCAATGGATATGGAAAAGAGGTGGTCAATGCTCACGCCCATGCTCAGGGTAGAACTCACATGGTCCGGACTCAGGGCAATCTTCTTCAGATAGGTTGCGCGTGCCATTCCGACCGCAATCAGAAACTGGTCTGTTATGAAACAGACCGAGGTGACAATCAGGGCGGTGTTCCCTTCTCTGAAGAGAGTTCTGGAAAATCCATATCCGATGCAGACAAAAACCAGGATGACCGCCTCGGCCGCCAGGATGGTCTTCTCTCCAAGCCCGTCTATGGCTCTTCCCAGGACAGGCAAAAGAACAATGCCGATAATACCTCCGATGGTTATGAGTGTCGCCAGCATCTGGGTTGGCTGCTTGAAAACCGTAACCAGAACCCATGGCGCAAAGGTAAGAAAAATCTGCTTCCGTGTTCCGTAAAGAACATTCAGCCAGTAGAAAAGCCTGTACTCCCTGTAAAGCCTCAACCGGAGTTTCGGGTGCTGGGGCCTGTCAGGCTTCATGAAAGCCAGAACAAAAGAGGCGCACAAAAAGCCGCAGGCGGAAATCAGGAAGGATCTGGTGAAATTCAGATGCAGGTAGCGGAAACCGACAAATACTGCAAAACTCCCGAGTATTGCCGCCAGGTTTCTTATTCCACTCAACTGACCAAGTCTTCTGCCGTCCGCACCTTCTCTTGCCATGTCCATGCCTATGCTGGAATTTAAAGGCAGGAAGATATGCTGGCCCATGCTATATACAAAAAGACAGGCAAGCATAAGGGAGAAACTGGAAGAGAAAAGACCGATAAGGATCAAGCCCAGACCGGAAAGCAGGGTGGCAAGAACCGCCAGTCTTCGGCTGCAAAGGAAAAATAGAAATGCCGAAACAATGACCACCAGAAAACCCGGCAGCTCCCGCGGAACTTCGAGCATCGTCCTGTGCAGGCTGCTCAGGGCAAAGGTATCGTTCAGGTAATTATTGAATACGGAATCCAGAATACTCTGTGAAAATCCTATGATACTGATGGCGGTGAGAAAATACCACATATCCCGTGGAACTTCTGATAGATGCTTTCCTATTTTCCTTTTCATTGACCATGTTCCTTCAACCGTCCTTAAGCATATAAAGACCCGAGGATATCATTACCAGCGAGATGCAGACAGGCACTATAACAGGGGATACCCATGGGAAGGGTATCAAGAAAAGGATATCCCATTCAAGCAGGTTTTTCGGCCAACGGAGCCATAGATAAAGGAATATGTAGTAAAAAATATCCCAGATACCAAAGGCAATCAAAAACCCGGCAAATCTTTCCCTCATATTTTTTCCGAAGAAGAAGGCGACCGAAACAAGCATTACTATTGTTGCAAATTCCCTGGTCTGTTCGCTCCATCTGATCCCGGAATTTCCCACAAGCACGCACAGGTCTCCGTAGGAAGAGATACGCGACCAGTCGTAGAGGGGAAGAAGCCGGCGCAGATATACAACCACCATCGCCTCCACGTACGCCATGGCAACAGCGAATATAGCAAGTACCACCATCCCGGTTTTTTTCCTTTTTATAAAGTTTGCAGACGATAATATCATGATGACCCATGCAGGCAGAGTTTCCTGTACTTACCGAATTCTTACCACGCCTATATTAAACTACATCAACCATCCTATTTCAAATAAAATCGGCGGGGGAGCGGTCAACCGGCATTATTTCATGCCGGGAAACAACCAGGACTCTCCCGCCGTTATGATTCAGGCATGCAAAATGCTATTCTCTACTTTCTTTCTGCGGGCGGCTGCATGCCGGGCTGCATCCCGGGTTTCATCATTCCCGGCTGCATACAGGGCATTTCCTGCATATTTTTATTGACAGGGAAGAGTTCCACTTCCTTTACAAGCTTAAGATTCTTGTCAAACTTCAGAAGCCGATTCCCTGAGAGTATTATTACTCCGCCGTTATCCGAGGGAACCATTTGCGTCTGCGGCATCATGTTGCCCATGGGTCCCATGCCCTGTCTCATCATCCCCTGCTGCATACCCTGCCCCATTCTTGGACACATCATTCCACTGTTGCCGGGCGGCTGAGGGGCTGGATTCATCTGCTGTCCGAATACGGTACTCGCCACGAACAACATGCCAAGGCATGCTATTACCATTCTCTTCATATCCTCCTCCTTCCTTGATGCTCACAAAATATGAGCATGTTTACCTGCATTTATTAGACGAATTCCAGAAAGAAAAGTTTAGTAATGAACGTGAAAGGAAATATTGAATACGGAAAAATAAATACTAATGCGTTGTCACCTGCCCCATATCAACCACCTCAAAAGCCGAGCCCTTGACTTTCTTGATGGCTGACAGTTCCTCATCGTTCCATCTTGTATCCGGCACCCCTGTTATGAACCAGTTGCTGCCGTTGTCTGCAAGAATCATGCCGTATTTCTTGAGTGCAATGAGAATGACCTGTGCGGACTCAGGAAATCCCGAGATGCCGTAATCCGCCTTCAGTCGTACCCTCATACCCATGGGAGGCAGGTTGGCGTCCGTGAGACGACTCGCGAAATGCCTTGCAGGGGATACGAAGGCCCGTCTTGTTCTTGCGCACGTGAATCTGACAGCATGTTTTATTTCCTTCCGTATCATTACCTCGTCATACCTGACAAGACCCGGGAAGATTGGAAGACCTGCTGCGTCGGCAGAAGTCCAGCCCGCGGGCCTCATGGAATTGGACTTGAGGTCAAAGACCGCACCGGAGCCGGCGCGCCATCTCTGCCCGCTTTCTTCGGGATAGGCAGCATAAAGTTCGTAGAGTTTCCAGTTATCCCTGTCTATTATCAGGATATGCCTGTCACCCGATGAGCCCGCTCCTCCTTCTATGGGAGGATTCTGAGGAATAGGGTAAGGTCCCGGGTCGCTTTCGTCGGCATACTGAAATACTACCGGCACCCGCTGCTGGTCCCCGGGGACGACCACGTAGGGAATACCTACGGGAGCATTATTCCATAGGGAAGCCCCAAAATCAGGATGAAGTCCCGTATCTAGTCCTATACTTGCTATAAGCACGTCCGAATTCGGGTCCACCGGGCATCCTGAGATATCCTGGTTCCACGGGTTATCCGGAGGGAAGACCTGTGCTCCTTTCAGGTCAACGCATGAGCCAGGAGGCACCTGTTCGCCGCAATCAAGGGCGGGGGAAAGAATGGCAAGGAAAGAAAACAGGGCACAGCAAAAAATTCGATTTTTCATAACTTTCCCCGCATTCTCCTCACTTTTTGATAACGACCCTGTATACCACGATTACATATACCGCGATAAACAATATCGCGAAGAGCCAGACGTTTTCCCTGATAAACGATGATGCATAAGCCCCTATTATCAAACCAAAGAATATGCACGCGAACTTAATCAGGCCCATATCCCAGAAGGTCATCTTGCGTATCTTGGTTTCTCCCCACCTTATAATGTCCATGTTCTCTCCTTCCTTTTTACGCCGTGGTATATTAAACTACTGCTGATTTTCAATGTCAAATCTACGGCACTGTCTCCTGCGCGGACTTGACATTTGCGTTCCATTCTGTTAAAAAGGATTTTGCGATGCGTAACGTCGAAAGCATATTTCCGGGTACTCAAGGTTCGGGGATGCCGGGCACATTCAATCAAAGGGGGATGAGATGCAAGGTACATACATCCGTTCAGACGCACGAGAGATAAGGATGGGTAATGCGAACATGGAGATTGGAATCTGCAGGACAACAGGCAGAATCCTGGAGTTAATCCATCTGAAGAAAAATCTTCACTGGAATACAAATCCAGGGCGTGTGGAGGTTTATGACGGTCTTGAAGACAGACATTTCAAAGGGGGTGCAAGCCCGTCCAGAACAATATTCAGGGTGAGCAGAGGAAGGAATCCCAGTGTGGTTATCCTGCGGCGTTTCAGAGGCGCAGCGTTTTACGTGAAGGAGACATTCAGGGCAGAGAAAGATTGCATACACTGGAACGTGGAACTCGGTCTTGACAGGCATGAACCTGATAGGAGCGTGGAGATAAGGCAGCTTGTCCCTTATCCTGAGGCGCCATGGGGATGGAACGTGTGGTCCGCAAATTTCAATTTCCCGTCGCACACCCACAACGTTGCGGGACTTCATCTTGAATACGGGGATATATGTTTCGGAACCGTGATACCGGCTGTTACGGTTTATGATTCCGGGAAGGACGTCGGGATTGCTATTGCAAAGCCCTTCGGGAAGGTCAATCCGCGCCTTCGTTTTTATTTCACCGATTACCACGACGAGGGGATTTTTGTAGAGAACGACCTCCTGGGATTGCGGCACGGTAAGAAGGTAATATCCGAAATCATGCTGCGTTTTCACGAGGGATGTTTCCGTCCCACTCTTGCATGGCTCTTCAAGAAATATCCGGAGTATTTCCTGCCGGGAAATCCGGAAGTGAGAAAATTTGAGGGCGGCAGCATGTTCGGCCCGCCGCACGTGAGCGCAAAGGATGCGGATAAGATGGCAAAATCGGGAATAAAATGGTATGAAATCCACCACAGCATGCCATATTATGGACAGTACTGTCCGGAAGAAAGAGTGTGGTTTGACGGGTCAGACCCAACCCACAAAATGAATTACGGCAGGCCCATAAACATCAAGGTGATCAATGATTGCGGCAGGATTCTTGCAAGGCGCGGCATAGCGAGTCTGCTTTACCTTCAGGTTACCGGAGATGCATATCTTCCGAGGTGGCCGAGGAAATGGGTTTCGTCACTTGCGCGGGATATTAATGGAAGCCTGTTTCCTGCCATTGTTGACGGTGCTTTTGCCAATTCGGATCCGTCCCTTCCGTTCGGGAAGGAGATGCAGAGGCAGGTGAAGGGAATTCTTGAAAGATATCCGGATATATCCGGCATCTTTCTGGACCAGGCATGTTACAACGCCACCGACTGTGCCCATGACGACGGGATAACCATGTGCAGGAACAAACCCGCATACCGGCTGCGCTACAATTATGACAGACACGTGCCCGGACTTGTAAGGGAATTACACAGGCAGGGTAAGATTATTTATGCAAATGGCACATATGATATTGAGTTAGGGCTGGGTTTTGACGGAAATATGGCAGAGAGCACATCAAAGAATCTCGCAACCATGAAATATATGCATATTGCAAGACCGCTTCTTTTCTTTGCTTACTGTAAGGATGAGGATGACATAGAGCACATGCTTCAGAATTGTTTGCTGGCAGGGGCTTCCTGGTCATACTGGGTCACCACCAAAGACGGGTGGTTCTTTAAGAAGGATTTCAATACAACTCAGAGGGAAATATACAAACGTTACCTGCCTCTCTGCGAAAAACTCCTCGGAAGGAGAATATTGCTTGAACCCAATCCCCTGCGGCTCCTGAAGAAGGCCGGTGTTTTTAGCGTGGAAGATGCAAGAGAGGTTGTTCTGGGTACAGGCGAAAGTGCCCCGGTTGCAGGCGAAATATTCCTGGGAGAAAAAGGCGATATACTCGTATCTCTTGTGACGCTGCGAAAGAGATGTCTTGACAGGACGAAATTCATGGAGGATCTGCAGATTGCTGTCAGGACGAAACATGCCCGCAGGGTTGCCCGGGCATACGTTATGGGAGCGGATTATGAAGGTGATAAACCGGTCAGAATCAAGCGCATTGGAAACGAGTTGATTCTCACACTGCCTGTGCACGGAGCGGCAAGCCTGGTGGTTCTCAAAACCAGGGGAAAAAAGCTAATTAAGCAGGACGATTGAACAGTTCAGAACCGATGCAAAAGATACCCATAGCAGATACGGTAGAAGCAGGTATGCTGACGACACTGATATCTTATGGAAGGAAAAAATAGTAAATGTTATTGTGCCCCACAGAAAGATTATTTCAAGAAAGGCTAAAAAAGGATTTTTCAGGCCAAAGAAGAAAACCGACCACACGACGTTGAGCAGGAGTTGTAATGAGAATAAAATCAGAGCCGTACTCTTTCTGTCTCGTGCAGCATTTTCAGAAGACCAGATAAGGAATAACGAAATACCCATAACTACATATAGAACGGTCCATACAGGCGCAAATAACCAGTTTGGAGGATTGAAAGAAGGTTTGTTTAGAGTTTCGTACCATGTGTCTACGGAAGCCGAAGTAAAGAAAGAGCCGAACATTCCTGCCGCTAAACATATAAATATTGAAATCATCAGCTTCAGCGGTTTTGCATATCGTTTTCTGTCAAACACTGCAGCCTCCTTATTAGAAATAAATCCAGCTATCTTGCAAATTCCAGACAGCGTTTACGGTAGTGAAGGTAATTCTCATATGACACTTCTTCAGGTACGTCGTGGTCGCATGTCGGAATGTATCCCCCTCTTTTTCTCATTGCGGGCAGGACATAATCCAGATGTGCGTCAATCGCTTTCTTTCCTTTCGCCAGTATTCTTTTGTCAATACCTCCGAACATTGCAAGACCCGGGAATCTTATGCCCATCTCAACCACGTCGCAACCGGATGCCACTTCAAAGGGACTCATCACATCCATGCCTATGGACTGGTAGAGAGGTATGACCGGCAGGGCATGTCCATCAGTATCCACATGGAAATAGAGATGTCTGTCCTTGTCCAGTTGCCTGGATTTGATATTGCAGATTAACTGCCGGTAATACGGAAACAGGAATTCCTTTATCATGTCGGGTGATATCAAGGGTCCCTTGTTGT
>CAYOFY010000050.1:3326-11676 GCA_964403465.1 uncultured bacterium | reverse complement strand
GTATGATTATAAAAAATTGACAAAAAGGTAAAGATATGTAAATTAGATTGGATAGCAGCGAATCATTGAAATGCATAAATGCTAACCCGGATGGTGACAAAAATAGAGAGGGGGACAAGATGTTGAGGAAAATCCCGAGAATTATTTACAACGACGACAGTGATACACTCAGGCGCATACCACCTCCCCATACGGAAGATAAGATTGCCTACGCCGTGAATTATATGAAAAAGACTCAGGTTGACTGCCTGGTCTGGTGCATAGGGGAGATGCAGGCATATTCGTACCCGGCCAAAAGGGTTGAAAGCTATTTTGATAAACTTAAAGGTATGGATTCAAAACATTTCCCCCGCCAGAATGACCTCATGACGATTTTATATAAGAAGGGTATTGACTACCTGCCCTTGTTGATAGAAGAATGTCGCAGGTCAGGACTTTCTTTCGTGGCCGGTTTCCGGATGAACGACGTGCATCTCAAATCGAATCCAAGGGGAGTCTATGCAAGCAGATTCTGGCAGGAGCACCAGGAATACCGGCTCTGGGAGGTTACTGACGGGAAAACCTACTTCAACGCGTGCCTTGACTACTCGTATCCCGAGGTACGCAACCTGTACCTGACGATGGTAAAGGAAGTTGCTGAGATGTATGATGTGGACGGAATAGAACTTGATTTCTGCCGCAGCCCCTATCTTTTCCAGCCCTCGGAGGCATGGAAGAAGAGGAATATACTGACCGGTTTTATCAGGGATGTGCGCAGGGCACTGGAAAAAGCGGGGAGAGAGAAAGGGAGAGAGATATTCCTCATTACCCGTGTCCCGTTCGGAGAGGACCGTTTGAAGAATGGCGGGATGGACGTTGAGTCATGGCTGGAGAAGAGACTGCCTGATATACTCGTGATGAGCAATCTGAGCAACAACTATAACACAAGGATAGAACCGTGGCTGACGATGGCACATAAGAAAGGAGTGCTTTTTTATCCGTCCATAGAGGCGGATTCTGACAGGACCAATCCCAACTTTTACCAGATGATTACAAATCCGGTTGCGCCGTGGCACAGTTACAATCCGCCCAAGACACCCGAAATCATGGTGAAAAAGATACGCGCGATGGCACAGAATTTCCTGCACCAGAAACCGGACGGGGTATACACATTCAACTATCCCTGCATACTCAACGAACGGCAAAACGACAGATATAATGACCCTGAAACCTTCAGACTCCTGACCGAGCCGCTCAGCCAGATAGGGAAGGAATCAACGTTAAGGGGAACGAAGAAGCTGTACACCTACTGGACTGAATGCCCGATATCTGTTGAGACGGGTAGGCCGGCGAAGTACCACCAGACGATAAAATTCCTGTTGCTTGACCCTGACGTTAAGAAGAAGGATACAAAGATTGTACTGCGGTTCATAGAGATAGCCGGGAGGAACCCTCATGCTGAAGAGGACTACAGGCAGGATCCAATAGTTCCGGCAGGCAGGATAAGATACGCAATCAACGGCAAATCTGTCTCTGAAAAAGACATAAAACGGACCAAGCGACCCGAAGGAAGGATACTTTCCGGGTTCCTTCTGGACAGACATCAGGTTGTTGAGATAGCTGTTCCGTACGGGATGCCTGTATGCGGTGAAAACAGCATCTCTTTTGAGATGCCAGGTTTCCCGGATGCGAGAGACCCGTATATCTTCATACATCAACTGGAAGTTGAGGTATCATCCCGCGGCCTGTATTCTGAAAAAAGAAAACAGGCACGGGGCAACAGATCATGATATTGAAAAAGAATAGAGGAATCAGGCGTATTGAATAAGAGTTGATAATCACATGGATATTCCCGTAACCATCCTGTCCCGCCTGGAAAAACTCGGGATAGCGCTGAAGGACATAGGATTGATGGCCGTAGCCAACCTTGATATGCAGGGTAATCCTTCCACCTTCTGGGTTCTTGCCTCAAAAGAAAAAATCATTTCCTTGCCTGAAGCAGGTGAAGGAGAAACAATAGTTCTTGACATGCCGAAGGTTGAGGCAATGCGCGTCTATTGTACGATTGGCAGTGCGTTTCTCCAGGCAAAGATGGAAGGTGTTTATATTGATGTGGCAAGGTTTACAAACGTCCTGCGCTACCGGTTTCAAAGGATGGCAAACCAGATAGATAACCTCCGCCAGGACAAATCCGTAGATAACAAGATACTGTTTGAACCCCATCCGTTACTCTGCAAGACGTGCGGCATGCCGCTGCGTTCAGAGGGAGCATCCTGCCCCAGGTGTGAGAAAGAAGGGGCTATCATGATGCGACTTGTTTCGCTGATAGCCCCCTACATGCACTGGATGATAGTGATTTTCATTGTGACGGCAGTATCGGTCGGCCTGAGTCTTATACCTCCCCAGCTGGTGAAGATTCTGGTTGACGATGTCCTGACGACGCGAAAGCACGTGGAGTGGCTCAGATGGCTCGTTCTCGCCCTGATAGCCAACGAGCTTCTGCGCGCGCAACTCAACATGCTGATAGGCACGCTGTCAACGTCGGTCGGCACGCTCATAACATACTCTCTCAGAAACCGGATGTTCAGGAAACTCCAGGACCTATCCATAGATTATTACGACAAGAATTCGGTCGGAATGATAATGACAAGATTTTCCTCAGACGTTGAGATGTTTCATGGTTTTGTCTCCCAGATAGGAAGCGGTTTTTTGATAAACATACTGATGTTTGCTGGCATCGGTATCATGCTCTTCACGATCAACATCACGCTTGCGGTCTATGTCCTCATACCCATACCTTTTGTCATGTTCGGAACCTGGTTTTTCTGGCACAGAATCTATCCCCGATATTACAAACTGTGGGACAGCCAGTCAAAGATGTCGTCTTTTCTGAACGGTGTTCTTTCCGGCATACGGCTCGTGCGGTCCTTTGCCCAGGAAGAAAAAGAGGTGGGACGTTTTGAAAAACGTTCAATCGCCCTGAGGGATTCCAACCGCGGTGTCAACATAAGCGTTTCAATGTTCAACCCCCTGATGGCCTTTCTTTTCAGTCTCGGAGGTCTTATTGTCTGGTATGCCGGCGGAAACAGGGTTCTGGCTGAAACGCTGTCACTTGGACAGTTAATGGCTTTTCTCAGTTACATAGGAATGTTCTATGCGCCTCTTTCAAGCATAACGCTTCTTTCAAACTGGTTCAGCGGATTCACAACGGCCACGCACAGAATATTTGAAATTCTTGATACCGTTCCAACGCTTGCACCCCCGAAAGAGCCGGTTCATCTGGAAAAGGTTGAGGGGAACATAGAATTCCAGAACGTAACGTTCGGCTATGAAAATTATTATCCGGTTCTGAAAAATGTAAGTTTCAAGATCAATGCGGGAGAACTCATAGGCATTGTGGGAAAAAGCGGGAGCGGAAAAACCACAATAACAAACCTGGTCTGCAGATTTTACGACCCGCAGCAGGGGAAGGTATTTCTGGATGGGCATGACATACGTACCATAGCAGGCGACGATATACATAACAATATAGGGCTTGTTCTGCAGGAACCGTTCCTTTTCCGGGGAACAATATCAGATAATATAGCTTACGGAAACCCCGGGGCATCGCAGAGAGAGATAATCGCATCCGCGAAGGCGGCGAACGTTCATGATTCAATAATGCGTCTCCCGACAGCATACGATTTCCTCCTTGGCGAGCAGGGTTCCGGACTGTCAGGAGGCGAGCGCCAGAGGATAGGGATAGCGAGGGCTCTTCTATGCAATCCTCCGATATTGATACTTGACGAGGCGACCTCGTCGGTTGATACTGAATCAGAAATGAAAATACAGGAAGCGCTGGGGATATTATGCAAGGGCAGGACAACAATTGCAATAGCGCACAGACTTTCAACGCTGCGTGGTGCGGACAGGATATATGTGATTGACTCGGGGCGTGTCGTTGAGTTCGGGACTCACAGCGAACTGATGCAGAAGAAAGGTGTGTATCATAGACTGGTTGAGATTCAGACAAAGCTTTCGTCCCTTGAGGAATGAGAGGGTAATATGGTGGATTTACGGTATGAAACACTTATGGGAAGAGGACCGAAGAGGATTGTGCACTGGGAACACTTTTCCAATCCTGATGCCGCAACATATATCGCGGGTATAGATTACTACGAGCATCCAAGAAGCTGTATGCAGAAAATAAACGAGATGTATCCCTTCTTATATCTCGGGATTCCGAAAAGCGACAGCCCGCTTCCGCGCATAGAGGAACAGCAGGACAAGGGCAAAGGAAGGTGGGGAGATTCTTACAGGGATGAATGGCAACAGCAGGAAGCAAGTCATAATTTCAAGTCCATTGAAGATATGTTGAAGTTCAGCCCTCTTGAAAATGCGGATTTTTCTTCCTGGCATATCCCGGAAGCCGCGGATTACAGGGATGAGGAGACCATCTACCTGCGGTTAAGAAAGGGATTTCCCGCAGAATGGGGTGACAGGGTTCCGGAGGGTTCGGAGTGGCTGGCAGGGGCGGGCTTTTATAATACGATGTTCATGTGGCCCCTGCTGGTATTTGGCTACGAGAATTTCCTCAGCATATGCCTTGAACCTGAATTTGAGAGAATCATGGAAGAATTTGCGGAGATCAATCGGCGGGTATTCCGTGCCATAGCGAGACTTCCGGTGGCATGGGTCTGTCCGCATGATGATATTGTAACATCCGCCGGGCCCTTATGCAGTCCCGCATGGATGCGAAAGCAGATATTCCCCAGATACGAGGAATTCTGGGGTTTTCTCAAAGGTGCCGGGAAAAATGTTGCTTTCATGACCGACGGGTGCGCCAACATATTTATTGACGATATCATGAAACTGGGGGTAAGGGGAATAATCAGCGAGCCATACACTGACTACAGAGCCATAGCAAAAAAGTATAAGGACTGTTTCCTTGCAGGAGAGGGTGACGTGAGAGTTCTCATGCGCAACAATCCCGAAGAGATCCGCAAGATGGTGTTATCAATGGTTGAGACGGCGAAAATGTCGGCAGGATACATGATGTGCATAGGCAACCATATTCCTTTCAACGTGCCGCCTTCAGCGGTAAAACTGTATTTCGATCTGTCAGGGGATATGGGCTACCGATGAAAAAGGAATACCATGAAAGAGAATACGCTGGAAAAGATTGATATACATATCCTCAAACCCGAAGATATCAGGATTTTCAGGGGGACGTTTAACCTCATGCACCTTATGTCCCGGAACGGCGAATTGTACCGGGGGGTGTATGCAATACGGGCGTTTCCCATAACGCACCCGGACAAGTTCATTTCTCTTTTCTATTACGATGAAAATGACAGAGTCCAGGAAATAGGGCTTATTGAAGATATAAACATTTTTCCAGAGGAGGCACGCGATATCATATTCACCGTGATGAAGAAACATTATTTTGCATACATGATAGAGGAAATCCTCAGCATCAAGCTTGAATTCGGCTCACTGCATTTTGAGGTGGTCACTGACAAGGGGAAAAAGACATTTTACATGAAATGGGCTTCCCACAGGACGCTTGACTTCGGTGAGGCAGGCAAGATACTTCTTGATGTTTTTGACGACCGCTACGTAATCCCCAACATAAACGACCTTTCAAAAAAGGACAGGGATCTGTTTACCCGGTTCGTATACTGGTAGTCGGGATTTCTACAAACCAATTTATGCATGCAAGCTTGCCCTGTATTCAAATCTATGCTAATATTCTTCATTTGAAAACCGGTAAATGCTCACTCAACCACGTCATTGCGAGAAGCAATACGGGGTTATAAGAACTGACGCAAGGGGGAAAGATGGTGTTAAGAGGAAATGCCCATAAATTCGGGGACGACATAAATACGGACTATATTATTTCGGGAAAATATAAATTCAAGACGCTTGACATGCAGGAATTGTCAACCCATTTGATGGAGGACATAGATCCGGAATTTTACAGGAAGATAAAAGAAGGAGATTTTATTGTTGCAGGCAAGAATTTCGGGTGCGGTTCAAGCAGAGAACAGGCACCGCTGGTCATAAAGCATGCCGGGATATCCGCGGTGATCGCAAAAAGTTTTGCGAGGATTTTTTTCAGGAACGGCATTAACGTCGGTCTGGTTCTCATAGAGGCGGATACCGACGGCATTGATACAGGAGACATGATAGAGGTTGATGTTGAAAAGGGTGAACTGAAAAATCTTACAAAAAAGAGCGTGGTGAAATCCATGGTACTGCCGGATTTCATGCTGGAAATAATAAAGGCAGGCGGTGTGGTCAACTACATAAAAGAGAACAAGGGTTTCAGGTTATGAATCCTACTGGAGAGAAAGCCGATGGGGTACAGGATAACGCTTATACCGGGTGATGGCATAGGACCGGAGATAACCGGTGTGGTCAAGGACTGCATAAAAGCCACGGGTCTTGACGTGGAATGGGACGTCCAGCAGGCCGGGGAGTGCGCCATTGAAAAATACGGCACGCCCATACCTGAAAGTACTCTTGAATCAATCGCGAGGAACAGGATATGCCTGAAGGCACCTCTCACAACGCCGGTCGGGAGTGGATTCAGGAGTGTTAACGTTTATATAAGGCAGCGCTTTAACCTTTATGTATGCCTTCGGCCGTTCAAGTTTTACGAAGGTGTCAGAAGCAGATACTCAGGGCTTGACATGGTTGTGGTGAGGGAGAATATGGAAGACCTCTATTCAGGCATAGAGTTTGAAAGGGGAAGAGAGGAAACCAGGAGATTGATAGAATTCATAAAGCAGAAGACAGAAAAGGAAATAAGGGAAGACTCGGGCATAAGCATAAAGCCGATTTCAATCAAGAATTCTGAAAGGATAGTCAGGTTTGCCTTTGAATATGCAAGAAAGAACGGACGGGAAAAGGTTACCGCGGTTCACAAGGCGAATATAATGAAATATACCGACGGACTTTTCCTTGAGGTTGCGAGGAAGGTTGCTACGGAGTATACTGACATTGAGTTTGAAGACAGGATAGTGGACAATATGGCCATGCAACTCGTGCAGAAACCGGAACTCTACGATGTGCTTGTATGCCCGAATCTTTACGGTGACATCCTGTCAGATCTATGTGCCGGATTGGTGGGAGGACTAGGGCTTTCAGCCAGCGCCAACATAGGGGAGGAAATTGCGGTTTTTGAGGCAACGCATGGCAGCGCGCCGAAGTACAGGGGGCTTAACAGGGTTAACCCTTCGGCTCTTCTGCTTGCCGGTGTAATGATGCTTGATTACATCGGTGAAAGCGAAAAGGCGGCAAAAATTGAGAGGGCGCTCGCTGGAGTTATCCGTGAAGGAAAGTATCTGACCTACGACTTCAGGGATCCGGGGGATACGAATTGCGTGGGGACCAGAGAGATGGGAGAAGCGATTATAGACAGATTGAAACAGGCGTGAAAAGGGGAACGTGAGAAGTGAGACGAAAAAATAGATTACTTCTGGCGTCTCAAATATCTTTTTTGCATGGAGGAGTAGATGGTTACGGTTGTTGTGGGAACGCAATGGGGAGATGAAGGAAAGGGGAAGGTGATTGATTATCTCGCGGATGGAATGGACATAATAGCGAGGTATCAGGGAGGAGGGAATGCCGGGCACACCGTTGTTATCAACGGCAGGCAGTTCATTTTTCATCTCGTGCCTTCCGGGATCCTTTATCCGGGAAAAGAATGCGTCATAGGCAACGGCGTTGTTGTTGACCCTGTTTCTCTTTTTGAAGAAATAGAATACCTTGAGAAGAACGGTATATCCGTTGAAGGACGTCTTTTCATAGCGGAAAATGCGCACATGACCCTGCCTTATCACAAGACCCTGGACCAGATAGAAGACAGGTTCAGGGGCAGGGGAAATCTGGGAACGACCGGAAGGGGCATAGGTACGACCTATGCCGACAAATTCAATAGAATAGGGATAAGGGTCATTGATTTTCTGGAACAGGATATTTTTCGGGAAAAGTTAAGGATTGCCCTGGAACTTAAAAACTATCTTTTCAAGGAGTATTACAAGGAACAGATGCTTTCAATTGAGAAGATATATGATGAGACCCTGAAATACAGGGATAGGATGAAGAAGATGGCAAGGAATGTAACTCTATATCTGACGGATGAGATAAAAAGGGGTAAAAAGATTCTTGCCGAGGGAGCGCAGGGTACATTCCTGGATATAGATTTTGGTACCTACCCATATGTTACCGCCTCTAATACCATCGCCGGCGGGGCATGCACCGGGCTGGGGCTATCGCCAAAGAAGATAGAACGGATAATAGGGGTGGTAAAGTCCTATACAACAAGGGTGGGCATGGGGCCTTTTCCCACGGAATTGAAGGGAGAAGAAGGCGAAAATCTGAGGAA
>CAYOFY010000050.1:1587-3226 GCA_964403465.1 uncultured bacterium | reverse complement strand
GAAGGCGTGGATATCATTTTCGGATATCCAGGAGGTGTCCTGCTTCCCCTCTGTGACCAATTATATGACGGCGGGATAAGGTTCGTGCTTGTACGCCATGAACAGGGAGCCGCTCATGCAGCTGACGGTTTTGCAAGGTCATCGGGAAGAACCGGCGTATGCATGGCGACCTCCGGGCCCGGGGCGACCAACCTCGTCACGGGGATAGCGACGGCATACATGGATTCCGTTCCCATGGTTGCAATAACAGCACAGGTTGCGACACACCTCATAGGAAGCGATGCGTTTCAGGAGGTTGACATAACGGGCATAACCAGGCCTATAACCAAGCATAACTATCTCATAAAGGACGTGAAGGATATAGCAAGGACGGTAAAAGAAGCTTTCTACATTGCCTCATCGGGAAGACCGGGTCCGGTGCTTATGGACCTGCCTGTCGATGTGCAGAGGGCTGACACGAAGTTTGAATATCCGGAAAAAATTGAGATGAGGAGTTACAAACCCACGTACGAGGGACATCTTTTGCAGATGGAAAGAGCATGGAAACTGATAAAAGAGGCAAAAAAGCCGCTTCTTATCTCAGGCGGAGGGGTGATATCCGCGAACGCTTCTGGCGAACTGAAGAAGTTCGTTGAAACCAGCGGGATACCGGTAACATGCACGCTCATGGGACTTGGAAGCATTCCTTCGGCGCATCCCCTTTCACTGGGTATGCTCGGCATGCACGGCACAAAATACGCCAACTATGCCGTTGTTGAGTCCGACCTCATAATATCGGCGGGTTGTCGTTTTGACGACAGGATCACCGGCAAGATTGAAAATTTCGCCCCGAAGGCAAAGATAATACACATTGATATTGACCCCGCATCAATAAGCAAGAATATCATCGTGGACATCCCCATAGTGGGCGATGCAAGGAATATACTCAGGAAACTCAACGAGAAGGCCGAGCCGCTTGCAAGGAAGGAATGGCTTGCCAAGATAAAGGAATGGAAGGATAAGTATCCACTCACCTATGAGAAAAACGGATTGAAACCGCAGTATATCATAGAGAAACTGTCGGATTTGCTGCCGGACGATGCAATAATATGCACCGAGGTAGGGCAGAACCAGATGTGGACGGCGCAGTATTACAAATTCAGAAAGCCCAGGACTCTTGTCACATCCGGGGGGCTTGGAACGATGGGGTATGGATTTCCTGCTTCAATAGGCGCGCAGATGGCCAACCCGGGAAGGATTGTCGTGGACATAGCCGGGGACGGAAGCATTCAGATGAACATACAGGAACTTGCCACCGCGGTTTACAACCACCTCCCCGTAAAGGTGATAATTCTCAATAACTGCTGCCTGGGCATGGTGAGGCAGTGGCAACAACTGTTCTATAAGAAGAGATATGCCTTTACATGCGTTGAAAACGCCCAGCCGGACTTTGCAAAACTTGCCGAGGCATACGGAGCCCTCGGATGCAGGGTAAATTCCGCGGATGAATTTGACAGGATCATAACCAGGGTGCTTGAAGAAAAGAGAAAACCTTTTATCCTTGACTGTCGTATTGTGGAAGAGGAAAACGTATTTCCCATGGTCCCGTCGGGCGCTTCACTGGACCAGATGCTTGAGGGGCTGGCCTGAAAAACGAGTG
>CAYOFY010000050.1:0-1487 GCA_964403465.1 uncultured bacterium | reverse complement strand
AAGGATGCGGATTTGAAATTTTTCAAGGGTAAAAAGGTCGGGATTATCGGTTATGGAAGCCAGGGCAGGGCGCATACGCTGAATCTGAAGGACAGCGGGGTTGAAGTACTTGTAAGTGAACTGGAGGGTACACCGAATTACAAGAAGGCGGTCGCGGACGGGCTGAAGCCGTTATCAGCGGCTGAAGTTACAAAGAAGTGCGATGCGATAATGATGCTTGTGCAGGACAACGCACAGCCGGCTGTTTACAGGAATTTTATCGCGCCCGGACTCTCCGAAGGAAAAGCGCTGGGTTTTGCCCATGGTTTTTCCATACATTTCAGCCAGATAGTGGTGCCGGCCAACGTTGATGTATACATGGTTGCTCCGAAGGGACCCGGCGACCTTGTAAGAGACCAGTTTGCGCAGGGAAAGGGAGTACCGTGCATCGTTGCGGTCTACCAGGATTATACAGGCTCGGCAATGAAACTTGCCCTTGCGTATGCCAAGGGACTCGGAGGAACGAGATGCGGGGTCGTTGAGACAACCTTCAAGGAGGAAACAGAAACAGACCTTTTCGGGGAGCAGGTTGTTCTCTGCGGCGGGGTGACGCAACTGATAAAGTATGCGTTTGAGACACTTGTGGAGGCAGGATACCAGCCGGAAGTTGCCTACTACGAGACATGCCACGAACTCAAACTCATCGTTGACCTGATTAATGAACGCGGCATCCAGGGCATGAGAAAGGTTATAAGCGATACAGCCGAGTACGGCGATATGACAAGGGGCCCCATGGTTGTTGACGAACAGGTCAAGGAGAATATGAAGGATGTCCTGAAAGCCGTCCAGTCAGGCGAGTTTGCCAGAGAATGGATAAGCGAGAACGCGGTAGGCAGACCTGTTTTCAATTCACTTGCCAGGCAGGCTGAGGAACACCTCATAGAGAAGGTCGGGAAGCAGATGAGGGAGATGATGCCTTGGCTGAAAAAGAAATGAACGTAAAATGAGATTGTTCATAGGCGTCAGAGTTCCGGATGAAATAAGAAACAGGATGGCAGAGGTCGGCAGGAAGCTGGAATCCAAGGTAAGGGAAGCGAGGGTTGTTTCCTCTGAAAACCTGCACGTTACGCTCAAGTTCCTCGGTGAGACAAAAGAAGAGGATGTCTCCCGGATAGCCAGTATTCTTGAGGACGGCTTGAAGAACACCGCGCCCTTCAAGGCAACGGTCAAGGCCGCGGGTGTTTTTCCGGACGAAAAGAACATAAGGGTATTCTGGATAGGGATGGATTCTCAGGGTGAACTCAAAAGAATTAACACCCTGATAGAAACTGAACTTGATAAAGCAGGTATATGCAAAAAAGAAGATAGATTCAGAGAACATATCACGATAGCCCGTTTCAAATCAATCCCGAAAATTTCATTCCTCAAAGAACTGATGGAAAAATACAGTGAAGAGATATTCGGCGAGATGGAAGTAAACGGGATTGAACTTATAAGAAGCGACCTCA
>CAYOFY010000049.1:0-11745 GCA_964403465.1 uncultured bacterium | reverse complement strand
TAATCAACAGTAACAAGAGGAGAAATGTATTATGGTTGCGCCGAGGAAATGTTGTTCTTCACCGGAGAGCCGTTATTTCCATTCCGTGGATATGAAGATTCATTACCATGTTGAAGGGAAAGGTCCCCTGCTCATCTGTCTTCACGGCGGCAAGGGAAATTCGGGCGACTATTTTTTCCCTTACCTGTCACCGCTTGCGGATGAAATGACGATGGTGTATCTGGACGAGCGCGGCAGCGGCAGGAGTAAACCTGTCTCGGATAAACGTCTCGTTAGTTATGAGGGGATGGCTGCGGATATAGATAACCTTATAAGCCATCTCGGCGCGGAAAAAGCAGGGATTCTCGGACATTCCTTCGGGAGCGGACTTGCCCTCTACTTCGCACTTCATTACCCGCACCGGATGAGGGAATTGTACGTGGTATGCGGGGGCGTCTCTTATCCTGAGATTTCCCGCCAGGGATGGTACGGCAGGATTTATGATGAGGAGATGTTGCAACTCAATCTGGCAGGGGAGGTGCAAAGGGTATGCGACCTCTACAACTCAGGAAAGATTACCGCAGACGAATCCTTTCGCAGGCAGGTAAAGATACAGGCGCCTTCAATCATCTACCACTGGCCGGAGAAAAGGGACGAGGTGTACGCTGTTTTTGCCAGAACCGATTTCACGTTCCTTGGCAGGGAGAACAGCAACTTCGGGAACGAGCCTGAAATCCACGCTGACATACTGGCACGCCTGGGAGAGACACGCTGTCCGGCGCTTATTCTGGCCGGACAGCAGGATATCTCATGCCCGCTGGAGCGCCTGGGCGCCATGGCTCGACATATACCGTCCTGCGAAGTGCGTGTCATCCCAAGGTCAAAACATTTCCCGTTCATAGACGAACCTGAAATATTCGTGGAAATGATACGGAGTTTTCGCAGAAGTTCACGCCTGTCAGATACCTCCGGACGACAGATTGCCAGGATGGACAGGCAGGAAGGGGACCATTGAATATGGAAAAGAATGTCAAAAAAGGACCTCGCATGGATTTTATCCCATTCGCGCTCATGTTTGTTCTGAACGGAAAATTGAGCATCCGACGGACGAGAGAATTAATACAGGATATCTATGACAGAGGGGTAAGGTCTGTAATCCCCATCCCTGAAACCGAGGACAAGATGGGCTGTAGATACCTCTCTTCCGAGTATTTCAGGCAGTTCGGGGTGATGGTTGAGGAATGCGCCCGGCGTTCAATGGAGATGTGGATATGGGATGAACTGTATTGCCCCTCGGGACGTGCCGGGGGGCTTGTTCTAAAGGAAAAACCTGGCCTGAGAGCCCGAAGCATGGAAAGAATTGGACGAGGAAAGGGGAAAGGTGGCATCTTTGCGGAAGGAGGATGGGTTTACAGGGTTAAGGAAAACAAGGATATTGTTGCACTGACTGACGCGGGTTCCGGAGAGACCTTTGTAAGGTTAACCCATGAAGCATACGGGAGGCATTTCGGGAAATACTTCGGAAGCGTCATAAAAGGGTTTTTCTGCGACGAGCCCTTCAACTTCGCAGGCCTCATAAACGGGTTGTGTTCCTGGAAGGGGCGGGATTACAAAACTGCCATACCCTGGCCTGCCGACATAGAGCGCATCTTCCTTGAAAGGTACGGGTATGACCTCAGGAGGCATATACCCTCTCTTTTTTACTATGAGGGGGAATGCCTGTCCGCGCAGAGAGCCCGCGAGGATTTCGCACGGCTTCTCACCAGCATGCTCCATGACAATTTCCTTCTGCCGATAAAAAAATGGTGCGAGGAAAACAATGTGTTATTCTCCGGGCATTTCAACAATGACGACCTGCTGGAAAGGCATCTCCTTGCCACGGGAGACCTTCTTTTCCAGTTGAAGACGTTTGACGTGCCGGGGATAGACATAATATGCCAGCAGATTATGCCTGATAAGGAAAAAGCGAAATTCCATCCGGCAAGCTACAATGCTTTTCCGTACAATACGAACATGGCAAAATTCGCCTCCTCGGCTGCAAGGCAGAACGGAAGACCTTTTGCGCTGAGCGAGATTATGGCTACGTTTGGATGCGGGGTTACGATAGAGGAGACAAAGTGGGTCATGGACCACCACCTTGTAAGGGGGGTAAACTTCTTCACCCCCTCCACGTCCGAGTACACATGGGGTGCGGATAACCTCGGTTTTGTGGCGGCTTTCGGATTCAAGTCGCCCCAGTGGCTTTTCATGCCGGAACTTGTGAATTACTTCAATGGTTTTCTGAGTTTGACGTCACGCAAGAAAGAGGTTATCAATACAGCAGTCTGGTATCCGGTAGCGTCAATATGGCGTACAAGGAGCAGGAATACAGGCCTTTACTTTGAAGCGCTGATGGAGTATCTCCTGATTAATGCTGAGGATTTTGACATTGTATCGCCTAACGAGATGGATGGTTTCAAAACGGGTAGAGATTATTTCAGGGTCGGAGCGGCAAGGTATTATTCGCTCGTCCTTCCTCCCATTGAATCAATCAGCGAGAGGGAAAGAGATTTTCTTGAAAATCTCGGCAGGAAGGCAAGGGTCTACGCTCCGGCAGCTCTCTGCCTGAAAAACTCCATGCCTTATGCGCCCGATACCTCCAGACCCTATCATCGAATCGGGAATCCAATAGCGGATTTTGCGAAAGAAGTATATGCGGACCTCGGTAAAAAAATGTCTATTGATGGTCCGTGCACGTCTCCGTTTGTCAGGGTAAAAAAATTCAGGGGCAGAAGCGGAGAATTGTTTTTCGTCTTTAACGAAAGCGGAGGGAAACCTTTCAGAGGGCATATTGCTCCGGGAACCGGGAAGCCGGCAAGACTTATAAAATGCCTGAGCGGAGGTTTCTTCTCATCTCCCTTGAAATATGAAGCAGGGAAAGGATATTGCCTGGAACTTGCGCCTCAGGAGACGGTTTTTATTTCCACGGAACGTCGTGGTAAGAGATCCCTGCGTGAAACAAGAACTGCCGGCAGGATAAAGATGAAAGGCAAGTGGCAGGCTTCTATTGTTTCCGAGATTGGCTGGAATGGTACAGAATATTACATTGAAAAAACTGCGGGAGGAACTGTCCCTGTACGGGACATCAAGAAACTGTTTGACTGGAAAAGACTTTTCGGGAGGAGTTTTTCCGGATGGGTTGCATACAAGAATGAATTTTCGCTTGACACTCCCTCGGATCTCGTGCTCTCCATAGAAACGCTTAAATATGCGGCAAAGGTTTATGTCAACGGCAGGTATGCCGGCAGTACCGCATGGAGACCCTTTGAAATTGTGATACCGGGGAAATTAGCAACCAAGGGTGTGAACAGCATCCGCATAGATGTATACAATACCCTTGCCAACATAGCACGGAGTCCGGAGACAAAAAAGATAATCAGGCGTTCAGGTACTCCCAGGAATTATTACATCTACAGCGAACCATTTGACAGGAGGAGAGTGGAATCCGGAATATCGGGGATAATCCTCTATGTCTGTAAAAACGGCGCTATATGAAAAAGGAGGCGGAAATGAACATTGAAAAAAACGTGGTGAAAGAGATGGCTTTTCTCGCGGATAGGGAATACACCAACTCTGTTGATGATACCAGTTTGAGGTGTGTCCTGGAGGGCCCTGAAGGAGTAAGGATTATACCGGGATTCTGGGTGGAAAAGAATATATGGAAGGTGAGATTTTCCTGTCCTGCAGAAGGCAGTTATTCTTACAGGACGGAATTTTCAAAACCATCCGACAGGGGGCTGAATAGCCAGAGCGGGAAGTTCACGGTAATCCCGTACAGCGGTGATAACCCGCTTTACAGGCACGGACGGCTGCGAATCTCAAAGAATAAGAGGTATCTTGAATATGCCGACGGAACGCCTTTTTTCTGGCTTGCCGATACCTGGTGGATGGGTTTGTGCGAAAGGCTGGTATGGCCTGACGACTTCCAGCAGCTTGCCATGGACAGGCGTAATAAAGATTTCAGCGTGATACAGATTGTCGCCGGACTGTACCCGGACATGGGGCCGTTTGACAAAAGAGGAAGGAACGAAGCCGGGTTTCCCTGGGAAAAGGGATACAAAAGAATCAACCCGGAATACTTCAATTGCGCGGACAGGAGGATAAAGCATCTTGTTGACTCAGGACTTATGCCCTGTATAGTGGGGTGCTGGGGGTACCATCTTACGTTTGCCGGGACAGAGAAGATGAAACAGCACTGGAGATACCTGATAGCAAGATACGGCGCATATCCTGTTGTGTGGTGTCTTGCCGGAGAGTATGATATGCCGTATTATCTCACGCACAACTCAAAACAGGGGGAGGATGACCAGCTGCTGCTCAGGAAGGAGTGGGCAAAGGTGGGGGGATACGTGAGAGAAACTGACCCGTGGAAGAACGTGATTACCATGCATCCCGGCACCATCATGGCCGATGTGCCGGAATGCAGGAAGGCGGTTGACCTTGACATGCTCCAGACAGGCCACAGCGATAACAGTATAGGCAATGCCGTCAACAGGGTGAGGCAGTCGTACGATGCAGAGCCGAAAATGCCCGTGATAAACGGGGAATCCGTGTATGAGGGTATCGGGGGGCAGTGCAGGGAACAGATACAGCGGCTCACCTTCTGGGCATGCATATTAAACGGCGCATGCGGGCATACATACGGTGCGAACGGCATATGGCAGGTGAACAGGAAGGAAAAACCTTACGGCCCTTCTCCCCACGGGATGAGCTGGGGAGATACTCCCTGGGACGAGGCGGCTCGGCTGCCGGGTTCCTGCCAGCTGGGGCTGGCGAAACGGCTTCTTGAAAGATACGAGTGGCACAGGTTTGAACCGCATCCGGAATGGGTGGAAACCGAGGTATGCGAAGAAGACAGGAATAGACATTACTATCCTTATGCGGCGGGGATACCGGGGAAGGTCAGGATTATCTACCTGCCCTTCTTTTATGGCAGGTTTAAAATCAAGAAACTGGAAAAGGATGTTGCTTATAAAGCGTTTCTATTTAACCCCGTGAACGGAAAGGAAACAATCCTTGGAGCGGTCAGGAACACCGGGGAATGGAGTTTCCCTGCTAAAAAAGGCGACAGATTGCCGATTTTCCAGGACTGGGTGCTTGTGCTGGAAAGGAGCGGAAAATAATGACTGACAGGGAAAGATTTCTGAATCTGATGGAGTACAGGCCTGTTGACAGGTGCGTCTACGGGATATGGTGCAGCGGCGCCTGGCCTGAGACCATTGAAAGATGGAAAAAAGAGGGTTTTGACCCTGACAATCCTCCTGATTTCAATACGGACGACTGGCTGATGTACGGAGGATGGTTCTTTCCGTCGCCACCTTTTGAAAAAAAGATAATACAGGAGGACGAAAACACGGTTTTATACATCAACCATGAAGGCATAACGATGAAAGAAAGAAAAGATAACCCGTATTCGTCAATGCCCCAGTTTGTGAAATTCCCGGTTGAGACGAGGGAGGAATACAGGAGGTTTTACAGGGAGAAATTCAATCCTGATTTAAAGGGAAGGATAGGCAACGACTATACGGAGCAGCTGACCTCTCTGCGCAACAGGACCTTACCGCTTGTGATTATAGCGGACAGGTGGGGCGGATTTTTTGGCGGACTCAGGGCATTGGTGGGGGTTGAGCGGTTATGCATGTTGTTTTATGACGACCCTGCCTGGGTTGAGGAGATGATGGACGGAGTGGCTGATTTCATCATAAGGATGATGGAACAAATCCTGGAATATACCGACGTGGATGTGTTCGGTTTCTGGGAGGATATGGCCTATAAGACAGGGCCTCTCGTGGGCCCCGGCCTTTTCAGAAAATTTGCGTTGCCAAGGTACAGAAGGGTCGTTGATTTTCTCAGGCAGAAGGGCGTGCCCTACATCTGTCTGGACAGCGACGGAGAGACCTCTTCTCTTATTCCCATCTGGCTTGATTCGGGGATAAATACCCTGTACCCGTTTGAGGTCCAGGCAGGGATGGACGTGGTTGGAGTAAGGAAGAGATACGGCAGGGATTTAAGACTCTGGTACGGCATAGACAAGAGAGCTCTCATACACGGTAAAGAGGCAATTGACAGGGAACTGGAGCGTGTAAGACCCCTGATAGAGGAAGGCGGCTATGTTCCCGGGCTTGACCATTCAATGCCTCCGGACGTACCCTATAAAAACTACCTGTATTTTATGGGTGCGCTGAAAAAAGTCTGCGAAAAGGGATAATAGAGCGACTATGTTCTTCCCTGATAAAAAAAGTTATGACTGGCTTGAGAAACACGCGGCCAATATTGTGCGCAGGTGTCTGCGAAGGGTGCCTTCTGTCCCGGGTTTTTCCGAAAAACCTGTAACCATATACGTGCCGGGCGGAGACGACAAGTACCCGAGTTTCTGGATACGCGATGCCGTGATGCAATGCCGCTCCGGCTGTATTCCCCCAGGGGAGATGGAGACCATGTTGAAAATTATTCTCTCTTTCCAGAACGGGCCGGAAAGCCGTGCTCTCGCACACCATCTTCGTGTCACTCCATGGGCGATACCCGACCATATCAATCTTCCAGGTCTCGGCATAGAGGAGTTCCAGAGAACTCATTCTGCCGGCGCCGTTTTCTATCCGGGCAGTTATTCCACATCCGATGACCAGGGCGACGGCCACTTCGGGGTCCGTCCTGCCGATGATGACATCTACGAGGTCGTTCAACTGGCTTTTCTGCTTACGTCTCTGCCTGATACTCGCCGTTCCGTTGAATTGCTAAGGTCTCCGGTGAACGGCGTGCCGGTTCTTGAGCGTTTGCACCTCGGTTTCCAGTCCATGCCGGTTGACAGGGAGACCGGGCTGCACTGGAATACTCCCCTGGACTGGGCTGCTTCCAGTTTCCATGACGCATTGAGACCTATGGGCGCGGTTGCTCTGACCTCCTGCCTGCGGTTCCGCGCCGCAGGCCAGATGGCGGAACTGTTCCGCCTGACCGGCGAAAGAGAACAGGAGGAAGAATACATGCATCTCATGGAAAAACTTTCGGAGGTTTTCCGCAGAACCTTCCAGCGAGATGACGGCTGGCTTATCTTTGCAACCATGGTCAACCGGCAGCCGGATACATGGACGACCGCGATGGCGGTTTACTATGGACTTCTGCAGGATGATTACGCCGCAGCCGCATCCAGGGCACTGACGAAAGCATGCAGGGACGGTGCACTATCAATCAGCGGTTACCTCAGGCATACTCCGGTATGGGCGGATGACGTACCCGGCAGGATTGTCTGGGAAGATGGTCGGCTGGACGAGAACAAGTTCTACGGGAAATACCAGTGGGGCGGCTACTGGCCTCAGCCTCTCGGATACGTTTGCTGGAGCATATCTCAAACCGACAGGCCTTACGCTGTCTCCCTTGCGCGGGAATTCATTGAACATACGCGGCATTTTGAGGAGGACGGGGCTCCTTTTGAATGGATTAACCCCGCGGTTCTGAAGGAAGTGCCCGGCGAAGGCAAATGGTACGGACCTTCCGCGGCCCTGCCTCTTGAAGGGTTCCGCCGCCTGTCGCAGGAGTAGAAAGGTCATCAAGTAACATTTCAGTTGCAGGTTTAACGGTTACTACATCCTTTTGGGTAATATCAGGCTGTCGAAAAAAAGAGGGAGGGCAACAATGGATTTGCAGGAAAGAATAGAAGGTTCCTTAATAGGTTGCGCAATCGGTTCCGAGTTCGGCTGGTTGAGATGGACGGAGTCTGAGAGGTTTGAAAACGCAAGGGGCAGGAAAATTTTTGAGGTGAAACTTGAACCGAACCGCTCTTATGAACAGCATCCGAACAGGATTAACATATGGAAGCCCGAACCCCTTATAGAACTCGGAATAAGGGCGTATGCAAAAAAAGGGGGCAGGATAACTCCCGAGGACTTTGCCGAGGAACTCAAGGAAGACAAAGAGATTTCAAGGGGAGTTTTCTGGTGGGACGCCCTGCATACGACCCAGGAACTGTTGAGAGAAGGGATGAACCCGAGGATAAGCGGGCTGGGTACGGCGCCGAACGGGCTGGTTTCGGCATCCATGCCGGCCGTGGGCATCTATCATTTTGCCGACCCTGAACATGCCTATCTGGACGGCGTGGAGATTGCCTCCGTCTGTCAGCCGAGGACAGGTGCCGACTGGGCAGGGCTTTCCGCCGCGGCTGTAGCCTGCGCATTCAGCAAGACCCCTGAGGAAATTGTGGAGAATGTTCTGAAGATTGCACTGGAGAATAACAAAGACCTTTTCTATCAGCTCAATTTCGCGGTAAGAAGTTTTTCTAAAATCAACCAGGACGAAGAAATCCTCAATGCCTGGTTTAATAAGATTTCCGCACAAAAAGATTTCAACTGGATTGACAACAATCCGATAAAATACGTGCTTCCGCTTCTGGTCCCGTTTTCCATGAAGCCGCAGAAGATGATGTCCCTCCTGTTGTGCATGGAAAAACCCAATGCCGTAAGCCCGGTAATCGCTGGTGCGGTTGCCGGTGCGCTGTACGGAAGGGACGTCTTTCCTGCAGAATGGCTCAAGTGGGCAGGTCCTGTCGCAGAAAAGTGGTCCGGAATGACGAAGGTTGTTGAATCAAGGAAGAGAAAAGAAAAAACAATCATCTCTGTCTGCGGGAAACTTGCGAAGAGAGAGAAAGAAGCCGGGCTGTCATTGCTTGAGGAGAAGATTTACGGGTGTCTGCTGGCAGGCGCGATAGGGAATGCCATGGGTTCCCCCGTGGAAGGAAAACTGTATACGGAGATAGACAGAGAATATCCCGGCGGTATAAAAACGATCCTTGACCCCGGGAGACTGGAGTCCGAAGACGACAACCAGATGGCAATGCTTCTTGTTGAGACATACATGGACAGGGGCGGTAGACCTGTCATGGCAAGACATTTCGGCGAAAAATGGCGTGAAAAACTGAACAGGGACCATTTTTACTCACTGTGCATGGGCAATACGTACGATTTAATCATGCAGGGGTGGGACCCGAGAATAACCGGACACTGGAACGTGGTAACGGGCTCAACGGTCATGTGCATGGAGCCCGCAGGGCTGTATAACGCCGTTGACCCTGAATTCTGCGCCATTGACGCTACTGCAATCTCCTGTATGTACCAGAGAGGCCTTGATGTGCCGGCTGCGGCGGTACTTGCATGCTGCGTCTCCGAAGCCCTGTTTCCGGACGCCACCGTTGACAGTATCTGCAAAGCGGCGCTCAAATATTCTCCCAGGTGCCCGCTGAAAACTTTTGATAAACGGCCTTTCAAAAGCGTGTATGACTACCTGGAAAAATGCCTTGAGATATCTGACAGATATGACGACGTTCTCGCGATGAGGGAGGAACTGTACAAGAAATGTCTTCTGTACCATCACATTGACCCCCTGGAGGTACTGGGTTTCTCTCTGGCGATGTTTAGAACGGCAAAGGGAGACGTCCGGTTGTCCGCAATCGGCGGGACCAACATAGGCAGGGATTCCGATACCATTGCGGGCAGGGCGAGCATGCTTGCGGGCACCCTGAGAGGTTACTCAAACGTTCCCGGGGAATGGATGGAGATGTTCGGCAGGGAGAGTCTGGCAAGGATACGCAACAATTCCAAAAGGATAAGCGACCTGCTGGTGAACCGGAAACTGGCTGTCCTGAAACAGAGGTCGCAGTTGCCATAAACAAAGGAGCAGGAAGATGACCCCGAGGGAAAGGTTCAACAGGATACTGTCGTTTGAATCCGTGGACAGGCTGCCGAATTACGAACTCGGATGCTGGGGGCAGACGATAGAGAGATGGGACAATGAAGGGTTGCCGGCGGAGACACTCTACTGGAACTGGTTTGAAGGGGAGCCCTCCCTTGGCCTGGAGAGAAGGGGGTTTGCCCATATAAATATCGGGATGATTCCGGGGTTTGAGTTCCGGGTGATTGAGGAAACGGACAGGTATCTTACTGCCAGGAATACCGAAGGCGTGGTTACAAAGGCGCTTAAAGAGGGAACCGTGAGGGGCACGCGGATGAGCATGGACCAGTACATCTCATTCCCTGTGACGGACAGGAAAAGTTTTGGAGAGATAAGAAAGAGATACAGTCCGGAGTTGCCCGTTCGGTATCCGCTCTGGTGGGACCAGTGGGTGAAGATATGGCGGGAGAGAGATTATCCGCTGTGCCTTCTCGGGAACGGGACGTTCGGTCTCTATTCACAACTGCGCAGGTGGGTGGGAACGGAGAATATCTCTTACCTTTTCTATGACGAGCCTGCCTTTGTGGAAGAAATGATAGAGTTCAACACGGAATTCCTGCTTTCCCTTCTGGAAAAGGCGTTGAGCGAAGTGCAGTTTGACTATTTCAATTTCTTTGAGGACTTTGCAGGGAAAGGAGGTCCCCTCATTTCGCCTCAGATTTTCAGTAAATTCTTTCTGCCGTATTACAGGAAGATAACAGGCAGGTTCAGGAAGGCAGGCATAAAACACTTCTGGCTTGACAGCGATGGCGACCCGGAGGTCCTGATTCCCTTGATGATAGAGGCAGGGATAACCTGTCTCTGGCCCCTGGAGCAGGCATCCGGAATGGACCCTGTCAGGCTGAGAAAAAAATACGGAAATTCAATAGGACTGGCGGGAGGGATAGACAAGATAGAGATTTCAAGAGGGAAAGAAGCGATAGAAAAAGAACTCCGTGCAAAGATACCGCCCCTGATGGAGAGGGGGGGATACATCCCGCATCTTGACCATGCCTTTTCGCCTGAAATTTCCCTGGACAATTTCCTGTACTATCTTGAGTTAAAGAAGAAACTGGTTTCAGGTAAAGGTTGATGGACGGTTACCGGAACTCTTTTAAAAAATGCGGAGGGGGGACATGAAAACAGATAAGACGGATAAGGCAGAAAAATCTTTCGTTCCGAGAATCCTCGTTGCAAAGCATACGGAAAAACCCGTGGTCATAGACGGCAACCTGGATGACCCTGTCTGGCAGAAAGCAGTCCGCTACCCGCTATCTTTGAGCATGGACAGTAAGAAGGCCACTCCCCGGGAAGGCGGCGAGGTGATGCTTGCGTGGGATGCTGAAAATCTCTATATCGGGGCGCATCTTGTTGATTCCGATATAGTGCAGAAGGGGCAGGAAGACCAGGCGCATTTCTATACAACGGGGGATTTGCTGGAGGTCTTTCTCAAGCCGGAAAAGGAGGAGTGGTACTGGGAACTTTACGGTACACCCAATAACAAAAAGACGGTCTTCTGGTTCCCCTCGCGGAAATTCCTGGGCATCTTCAGGAACATGGACCAGTGGACGAAGAAGTTGATAAACATGCAGGTTGCCGCGCATGTGGAAGGGACCCTCAACAACAGCGATGACAGGGACAGATACTGGACGATAGAGATGGCGCTTCCTGCCGGACAGATTGCCCCCTGGTACATGTTCACGCCCAGACAGGAGCATTATTTCGGACCCGGCTCGGAATGGAGGATACTCATATCCCGCTATAACTATTCAAGGTACCTGGAAAAAGAGGAATTATCCATGTTCCCGCCGCTTTCCGTGACCAACTTCCATTTCCTGGAGGAGTACGGGATTATCCACTTTGAGAAGTGATACCGAATTGATTTCATCCCCCCTTTGCAAAGGGGGGTATGAGGGGATTTTTCTCTGCTCCGCCTTGCTCTCCGGCGAACTCAATCCGGCACTATTATAGAAAAGAGAGGCCTGGGCCGGATTTGAACCGGCGAATAACGGTTTTGCAGACCGCTGCCTT
>CAYOFY010000048.1:0-12365 GCA_964403465.1 uncultured bacterium | reverse complement strand
AAGAATCTGTAATATTACTCCGTAACGCATCCATGGCAAAACACCTGCCTGTTACAGGCAAAGCGTTATCATGTTATCCAACTCGCACAATGAATTGCGGAACGAGCCAGAATGTAATATAATTTCTCCAAAAAATGTTCTCCAAAAAGACGATAAGAACAGATGAAAAGGGATTCAGCATACTTGAACTGCTGATAGTTCTCCTTGTCTTTTCCCTGCTTCTTCTTCCCACCATGGCATACTTCAACAGGTACCACCGCGCACTGCTTCTTGATACCACGGCGAAAAAAATCGTTGAGGCAGTCGGGCTTGCGAGGGAATGCGCGGTGAACGAAAGGAAGGAATTCTGCGTGGCGTTCGGCGAAGAAGGTTTCAGTGTCCTCAGGGAAAACAGGGAACCCGTGGCAAGAGAGCAGAGATTCCCGGTCAGCGTGACCGTGAAGGAAAAATCCGCCGGTTTTAACCCCGCGGTTCTGAAACCGGACGGCACGGCGCAAACCGCCGGATACCTCTTACTGGCTGATGCGGTTGACGGAAAGGAGATAAAGATTGTCCTGCACAACCTTACCGGCAGGTGTTTCATCTCAAATGATTAGGAAAACAAAAGTGAAAGCAAAAAGGAAGAAATCCGGAGAAAAGATTTTTCACTTTTCACTTCTCATATCTCACCTCTCACGCAATGCAGGGATCACTTTCGTAAGCGTCCTTATCGCTTTTTTCATACTCGCCGTCGGCATCGTCACCATCCTGAAGGTTTATCCTGCCATGGATAATCTTTCCGGAAGGGCGAAAAACTATGTTTCGCTTTCAATGATAGCGGACAGGGTCTTCACGGTCATTGAAAAGGTCTACGGTGATGCGGAAGGACCCTCAGTCCCGTCTTTCATCACCGGCGTTGACGGGGAGTTCCCCCGGTACGTTTACTCGGTGTGGATTGAGGAGGAAAAACAGGGGTTGTACAGGGCCGACATGGAGATTACCTTCATGAAGGAAGGAAAGAGTGAGAGTGAATACTTTCAGGAAAGTTTCCGCCGGAAGTGAGGGCTTTACGCTGCTGGAAACGCTGATAGCGCTTGTGATTTTCTGCGTGGCGGTCTTTTCCGCGCTCACCGTGTTCAGGACTTCGCTGCTGAGGTTCGGCAGGCAATCGGCGGAGAAGAAGATATATTCCGAGGCGTCCCGCACGTTCGGATACATTGAGAGATACCTGTCCTCGGCGATCTGCAATGACATGGATGGGGGCATGAGGATGAATTTCAAAGGGGAAAAAGATAGTGTAAGATTCGTCTCCCCTTTTTCCGAAGGGCCGGAATCCGACCTTGCAAAATTCGCGCTGTATTTTGATTCGGACGAGAGTGCCGTCAAGGTTGCCGTGGAGAGGGTGAGCAGGGCAAGCCCGGATTTCCGCTTCCCCGCAGGTTTTTCCGGGGCGCAGAAGGTCGGAGAAGGGATAAGCGATTTCATCCTCTCGTATTCTGACGGCTCCGCGTGGAAGGACGCGTGGAACACCGGGGAGATGGAGGAACCCGTCCTGCCCCGGTTTGTCATGGTGGAACTCACCTGCTTTTCAGCCAGGATTGAAGGAGAGAGAAGTGAAAAAACTTTCACCAAGCTTATCAGGATTGAGTGACAGGAAAGGCGCATCCGTGATTCTGACATTGATGGTTCTCCTCATCCTGTTTATCTTCACCGCTTCCATGCTTTTCATGTTCAACTGCTGGCAGAAGGCAGCACATAAGATGTATTCGGGCAGGGAGGTGTACAGGTTCGCAAAAACAGGGATGGAATCGGCGATATGGGAGATAGACAATGATAACCTTGAATACGACGCCTTCACCGACCCCTGGCGAACGAAATTCCAGGGGGATGACGTTGACCTCAACGAAGACGGCGTTCCGGATGCCAGATGGCTTGACGTGAAGGACAGGAACGGCGATATCCTGGGCAGGTACGCGGTCCTGGTGGAGGATGAGAGCGGCAAGGTCAACGTGAATTACAACGGCAGCGTTGAAAAGAAGATGGCCTATGACGTTACGGATATTGACATCCTTGGAGGAATAATAGGAAGGGGGTCAGCGGACGGCATCGTGAGATACAGGGAGAAACGGCCATATGTGGAACCTGGCGACGTAAAACTTGTCAGCGGCGTAAACCAGGAAACGTACGACAAGATAGAGAATTACATTACATGTTTCTCCTACGACCTGAACGTCAACAGGGAAGGGAAGCCGAGGGTAAACCTGAACGATGCGCCCTTTGAGACAATCTGCGGGACAATGAAAAACCTGGGTTATTCCAACGGCCTGGCCGCGCAGGTTGCGCTCAACATCACCGCCTACAGGTCAGGCAGCCGGGTGCCACCCATCTACGACCTGAACGGCCGGAAGATTTTCGGAGTGAACAAGACGCCGTATTTCAACGAAGTGGACGCGGTCATGCCCTGGCAGAAGATAATGATGGGCGAAACCATAATACTGAAGGAGGTCGGAGGCCAGTTCGTGGAGTTGTTCAACCCCTATTCCGAGGCGCTTGATATCGGGAACTGGAAGATAACCGGCGTGGTAACGCTTTTTTCCGGCATGTGGAAGGACGTCCTGCAGGAATCCCGCGATATCCTGGACGACGTCACCTCCGGAGAGACCGTCATAGCGCCGGAAAGGATCAGGAGAATAACGGACAACGTGATTGCGGCAAACGTGGTCATACCCCGGGGAAAGAAAATTCCGCCGCGTTCCTGTTTCACGGTCGGCGACCTGATAAGCATAATGATAGTGATTATTCCAGGGGACCCTCCTGTCGCAATCCCTCTCTTCATCCCCATAAGGGAACCTGCCGGCTGCCAGCATTACGAGCCGATTCTTGCGCTGAACCCGGGTTCGCTGGGATTTCTTTCTGATGTGCTTGGCATGATACCGCTCCTTTCCGGACTCGGGCTGGACTGCACGCTGAGGTTGTACGACAGCAGGAACAACCTGACGGAGGAGACCGAGTACATTGTTGACCTTCCAAAAACCTCCGTGCAGAAAAACGACCCGAGGATGTTCGGAACACTTGACTGGTTCCCCGGTCCCCCGACCCCGGGAAGGTGCAACGTGACTTTCCAGCCGTGGATTGGCGGGGAATTCGGCAGGGTTGACTGGCTCTTCAACTGGCCTTCTTCGTTCAACGTGAAAAACGGAAGGTTTCTATCCCTGGGCGAATTGTCTCTCATCCATAAGAAAGAACACTGGAAGACACTGGATTTCTGGGAGCGCGGCTATGACAGGAAACTGCTGGACAGTTTCACGGTGGCGAGAGAGCCGGACAGACCGACCTTCGGCCGCATCAACATAAATACCGCCTCAAAGAGTGTTCTTGAATGTCTGCCCGGGGTTGACGAAAGACTTGCGGGTGCGATAATAGAGGCAAGACCCTGCAAAGATATCTCGGAGGTTCTCGGAATGCATGGGCCCGGGAGCACTCCGGCAGAAGTGCTGGGCAGGGAGATGACAGAGCGCGGGTTTGATTTCAGGGATAACGATTTTGACCTCATGATAGATACTGAAAAGGAAAAGGAATCTATTTTTTCGGGGATAATAAACCTGATAACCGTAAGGAGCAACGTGTTCAAAATAATTTCAGTTGGACAAAAGATGCAGAATGTAAATAATAATGGTAAAATAGAAGAACAGGTTGTGGCTGAGAAAAAAATAATCGTGTGGTATGACAGGAGAAAAAAGAAGGTCATATACAGAAAAGAGGTACAGTAAGAGGGATACAACATGCTGAAGCTCAGAGTGAAGAAGGTGATGCCGTTCTTGAAGAAGAACAGGAAGGTGATTTTGGCCCTGACTGCCGCGGTTCTGGTCGCAGGGCTGGTGACTTTCCGGATAATTGTCAGAAACAGAAGGGTCATCGCATATGTTGACGGTTACCCGATTACCGTCAACGACATCCTGATTGAAACGGAGTTATCGCCGACGTTCTATAAGGAGACGCTCAAGACCGACCCGAATGCGGTTCTGGATGACTACATCAACCAGATACTCCTTTTCAGGGAGGCGAAGAAGTACGAAAGAGAGTTGAAAAGGGAAGTTGAGAGCAGAATGAGGAATTATTACATGAAACTTCTGACCAAGGAATATGTTGACAGGAAACTGGCCGCAAAGTTAAAAATCACGGATGAGGAGATTGCCGAGTACTACAACGCCCACCTTGACGATTTTGTTATTCCGGAAAGGGTAAGGCTTTTTGAGATAGTTCTTCCTTCCCAGCAGGCGGCGGAGGCCGTGAGGCGCAGGCTGACCCTTGGGGAATCCTTTGAGGAACTTGCGAGGAGGGAATCCATAACCCAGAGCCGCGAGAGAAGCGGCGACCTGGGCTGGATTGACGTCAGGAAACTGGAACCGGAGATAGCCGCCCTCGTCACCAGGATATCGCCGGGCGATGTTCTTGCCAATATCATAAGAACAGAAGTCGGCTACCACATAATCAAACTGGAAAGCAAGACCGAAAAAAGGATGCTCACATTGCAGGAAGCCACTCCCGAGATAAAGAGCATGATGATATCCCAGGGCAAGAAGAGGGAAGTTGACGCGCTCATAGCCAGATTGCGGGAAAAGAGCAAGATACGGGTCTTCCTGGAAAGGGTTGAACTTCTGAAAAAGATTTGAAGGAGAAGGAAAAATGAAAAAGATTATATCGCTGATAACAGTCATTCTGCTGGCGGGAACCGCATATTGCGGGAACATGTCGGTGGTGATGGTCGGCAACAAGGCGATCGTTGAAAGCGACGTGCAGACAAGGATGCGCGAAGAGAACAAGAATTATGACGATGCCCTCCGCGAACTGGTGGTGGAAAAGATGCTTGTCTTCCAGGCAGAGAGGGAGAAGATTGAGGCAACGGCGGATGAAGTTTCTTCGGAGGAAGCGAGGATAAAAAGCAATTTCCCTGACGAAAAGGCCTTTCTTGAAGGGCTGGAAAAGGAAAATATGCCCTACGCCATCTTTCTGAAAAAGATTGAAGATAGCATAAAGGTGAGAAAACTGGTAAGGAAGAATGTTACCGACAGGTTGCGAATAACCATCCCGGAAATCACTGCAAAGATGAAGGAACTGGAAGGGAAAGGGAGTTTCTCCTATAACGTCAGGATGAAGTGGTTTGAAAGTGAACCTGCGGCAGCAGATTTTGCAGATAAATTTGACGCCTCAAAGGAAAACGATATGGGCGAGGCGATATGGCTTTCAAGCGAGGACATTGTATCGGAGGTGCTGACCGGACTGGAAAAGGTTTCAAAGGGTGGGGTCAGCCGGCCCATAAAGGTTGGCAGCAGGTATCTGGTGATTTTTCTCAAGGATGTTGCCGCCGCTCGGAAACCGGACGCCTATTCCCTGTACAACAAAGCCAGGATTATCCTGCAGAACATGAAATTTGCGGAAGCCTTTGACAATTACCTTAAGGAACTGGAAGGTAAGATACCTGTTTTTTACAGCAACTGATACTGAACCTGTATCATCCGAAGAGCATCGCTGGCTGTGTTATCAACTTCCTCCTGGAGTGCGTGCCTTTGACTTCTCCCTGACGGCCTGCTCTCGGCGAACTCAAATCAGGGGAAAACCGGATTTATGGAAAAGAAAGTGATAGGCGTTTCTCTCGGGGACCCTGCCGGCATAGGCCCGGAACTGCTGTTGAAATCCCTTCCCGAAATAAGAAAGCTCGGCACAGCCGTTCCCCTCGTCATTGGCGACAGGGCCGTCATTGAAAAGAACGCTTCGTTCGGCCGCGGTAAATTAAGGTTGAACATTGCAGGAAAGCGGGATGAGGTCCGGCCCGGATTCCTGAACGTTTACAGCCCGGGAGTCATAAGAAACGGTCTTTTCCCCAGAGGCAGGGATTCAAGACTGTGCGGGAAGGCATCCTTTGTGTATGTGGAGGAAGCCGTTAAACTGTGGAAGAATCATCAGATTGACGGTCTTGTTACGCTGCCCATCTCAAAAAAGGCCTGGCATATGGCAGGTTTTCGTTACCCGGGTCATACCGAATTGCTGGCGGAGATGCTTGATGCGAAAAGATACGCCATGATAATGATTGCCGGGAAACTCAGGGTACTCCTGGTTACCACCCACATACCCTTGAAGGACGTTCCCGGGACGTTAAGCAGGAAAATCATAGTTGAAAAGGTTATTGCGGGTCATGGTTTTCTGGTAAAGACAGGAGTAAAGAGTCCTGTAATCGGGATTGCCGCGGTTAATCCGCACGGCGGCGAGGGAGGGGTGCTCGGCACGGAGGAGAAAGAGATAATAGTTCCTGCAGTGAAAATCCTTTTGAGAAAAGGGATAGTATGCAGGGGACCCATACCTGCCGACGCGATATTCAGGAAAGCCCTTGCAGGCGAGATGGACATGGTTGCGGCAATGTATCACGACCAGGCGCTCATACCCATGAAAACATTTCATGCCTGCAGACTTGTCAATTGCACAGCGGGCCTGGGGATGGTCAGGACAAGCCCGGGCCATGGCACAGGTTTTGACATCGCTTACAAGGGGAAGGCAGACCCTTCCAGTTTTATTGAGGCATACAGGGTTGCAGTACGGCTGGCAGATTCCCTCACATCCTGATTTCCTGCTCTGGCGTGGCCGGGAAACATGGGGAGGGTGAAAACGGCGGGCAGACAGATGGAGTTTTTGACATTAAACAAGAGTATGGAACTGCTTCGTTCCAGGGATATCAATATCAGGAAATACCTCGGTCAGCATTTCCTCATAGACAGAAACTGCAGGGACAAGATACTTTCTTTCGCGGACTTCAATGAAGGGGATACCGTTGTTGAGATAGGGCCCGGACTCGGGGCGCTGACAGACGGGTTTGTGGAGAAGGTGAAGGACGTATATGCCTTTGAGATAGACCCTGCGTTCTGCGAAATTCTCAGGGAAAGGTTCGCCGGGTTCGGAAACTTCCATCTCATGGAGAAGGACTTTCTTGAGATTCCCGGAGAGTGGTGGGACAGACTGCCCGGCAGGGTAAAGGTTATAGGCAACACGCCATATTATATAAGTTCTCCCATTGTCTTCCGTATCCTTGAACTGCGCAGGAAGGTGGGACTCGCCCTGCTTACCGTGCAGAAGGAGGTCGGAGAGAGATTTACGGCGGTGCACGGGAACAAGAATTACGGAGCCATTTCTGTCTTGATGTCAATTTACGCTGATGCGAAAATATGTTATTCTCTTAAAAGAGACGTTTTCTTTCCAAGGCCGGAAGTGAGTTCGGTTGTGGTGAAAATAGTTCCTCTTGAAAATCCTGAAATTGACATGGCCAATGAAAAAAAATTCTGGGAGTTTCTGCCACTTATTTTCAGTTTCAGGAGAAAGAAAGTATCCAATGTCGTGAACAAGATTTTCAAGGTGGAAAAGAAAGCGTTCATAAGAGCGCTTGAGAATGAAGACATATCTCCCGATGAAAGGGCTGAGGACCTTTCGCCGGAAAAGATATACAGGATTTTTAGAATCATTAACCCCACGTCGTGATTGTCATTTCGGGATAAAGGAGAAACAATTATGGCTATGTGGATAGGTATAAACAGGAAGGCGAGAATCTGTTACGGTTTTGACGACATATCTCTTGTGCCGGGCAGGATCACGATCAATCCTGCAGAGGTTGATATTACCACATCCGTTGGCGGAGTTACCCTGAACATCCCCGTAATCGCCGCGGCCATGGACGGCGTTGTTGACCCGAGGTTTGCCATTGAATTCGGGAAACTGGGAGGCCTTGCGGTTTTAAATCTTGGCGGTATATATACCAGATATAAAGATCCCTATGAGATACTTGAAAAAATCATAACATGCCCCCATGAGAAGTCAACGGCCTTCATACAGAGTGTTTACCGGGAACCGATAAGAGAAAATCTTGTCGGGGAAAGGATTGCCCAGATAAAAAAGGCCGGCGTCATATGTTCGGCAAGTTGCATTCCGCAGCATGCGGATAAGTTCATAGGGATTTGCAGGGAAGCCGGCGTGGATATTTTCATGATACAGTCAACGGTAATAACGGCAAGGCACATCTCGTCTTCATACGAGCCGCTTGCCATAGACAAGTTCTGCAAGAAAGCAGGGGTTCCTGTCGTTGTTGGAAATTGCGTCACTTTTGACGTGGCAATGGAGCTGATGGAAACCGGGGTGTCGGGTATACTGGTGGGGATAGGACCTGGCGCTGCATGTACTTCCAGGGAAGTCCTCGGCCTCGGTATTCCGCAGGTTACCGCCACCGCTGATTGCGCATGTGCAAGGGACACCTATTTCAAGAAGACGGGCAGGTATGTACAGATGATAACAGACGGCGGCATGGTGACAAGCGGTGATATATGCAAGGCGTTCGCCGCAGGTGCCGATGCTGTCATGATAGGCTCGGCATTTGTGAAGGCGGTTGAATCACCGGGCAGGGGCTATCACTGGGGTATGGCGACGTCTGATGAAAACCTTCCGCGCGGCACAAGAATTAATGTCGGGGTATCATGTACCCTGAAGGAGATACTTTTCGGCCCGGCACAGGTTGACGATGGTTCCCAGAATCTCATGGGCGCTTTGAAACTCTCCATGGGTTCACTGGGCGCAAGAAACATAAGGGAAATGCAGATGGTTGAGATGGCCGTCACTCCATCTATCAAGACAGAAGGCAAGATATACCAGTCGGCCATAAAATCCGCGGGCAAGAACAAGAAATAGCCATTCTGTTGTTGCCCTCGCCCCTTGCGGGAGAGGGATTAGGGTGAGGGGAAATAAATGAAAGAATTTGTACACCTCCATTTGCATACCGAATACAGCCTGCTTGACGGCATGTGCAGGATAGGTGGCGTTACCCAACTCGCCCATAAATACGGAATGAAATCGCTTGCCATTACCGACCACGGAACCATGGCGGGTGTCCTCAAATTTTATGAAGAATCCCTCCAGCATGGTCTGAAACCTATCATCGGAATTGAGATGTACATCGCTCCGGAAAGCAGGTTTGACCAGAACTATGACAGCAAGAGGGAGGCGTTCTTCCACATAACCCTTCTTGCCAGAAACAGCCAGGGATATCGGAATCTTCTCAGGCTTTCAACCCTTTCATACCTTGAAGGATTTTACTACAAGCAGAGGATAGACAAGGAAATTCTTGACAGGTATTCTGAGGGACTGATGGTGCTGGGAGGTTGCCTGAAGGGCGAAGCCAGTTACCACCTTCTCAACGGCAATCCTGACAGGGCAGCGGAGACGGTCGGCGCATACCAGGACATAGTGGGCAGGGAGAACTTTTACCTGGAGGTCATGGACAACAAACTCCCTGACCAGGAAAAAGCCAACAGGTTGCTGGTGGAACTTGCAGGGAAAACCGGCTGCGGGATTGTTGCCACGAATGACTGCCACTACCTGAAAAAAGAGGATGCCTTCGCGCACGAAGTCCTGCTGTGCATTCAGACGCAGACTCACATAGAAGACAAGGACCGGCTCAGGTTCAAGACCGACGAGTTCTATTTCAAGACCCCGGAGGAGATGCACGAGGCTTTCAGAGATTTTCCCGAGGCGCTCAGGAATACCGTTGAAATCAGCGAGAAATGCAATTTGAAGATAGACGTGGGAGAATACCACCTCCCCATCTTCAATCCGCCGCAGGGGAAAACCCCCGAGGCGTATCTTGAAGAATTGATACTGAAAGGGCTTGACGAAAAATTTGGGATTCAATGCAATCAGATAGATTCTCCCTCCGTCAAAAATGAAATAACAGAAAGAACGCGCTACGAGTTTGATGTCATAAAAAGGATGGGCTTCCCGAGTTACTTCCTTATAATCCAGGACTTTGTCAACGAGGCGAAAAAGCGGAAGATAATGGTGGGGCCAGGAAGAGGTTCTGCCGTCGGGAGTCTTATCGCCTATCTTCTCGGTATTACGGGGATAAATCCACTTCCCTATAACCTCATTTTTGAGAGGTTTCTCAACCCGGACAGAATAAGCCTGCCGGACATAGATGTTGATTTCTGCGACAGGCGCAGGGAGGAGGTTATCGCGTACATAAGGGAAAAATACGGTACGGAAAACGTCGCGCAGATAGGCACATACGGCAGGATGGCGGCAAGGGCTGTCCTGCGGGACGTGGGACGAGCGCTCGGCTTCAGTTACAGCGAGGTTGACCGGCTGGCAAAACTGGTGTCCCCGGAGCCGGGGGTTCTGCTGGAAGACGAGATAAAATCCAACACGGAGATAAAGCATATCATAGAAAACGACGAAAGGGTGAAAAACCTCTTTGACATATCCCTGAAACTGGAAGGACTGGCGAGGCATTCATCCACGCACGCCGCCGGCCTGGTCATAACCGAAAAACCCGTATATGAATACGCTCCCCTGTTCCGCGGAACCAACGGCGAAGTCGCAACCCAGTATGAAATGGAGGGCGTTGAGAAGATAGGACTCCTCAAGGTGGACCTCCTGGGACTGAAGACTCTCTCGGTCATAGAGGATACCCTGAACCTGATAAAAGAGAGACTGGGGATAGAGATAAAGGATTTTCCCCTTGACGACAGGAAGACCTACCGCATGCTGTCAATGGGCGAATCACTGGGGATCTTCCAGCTGGAAAGCAAGGGGATGCAGGAACTCCTGAAAGAAAGCCAGCCCAGGATATTTGAGGATATCATTGCGATTCTTTCGTTGTACCGGCCCGGTCCCATGAAAAGCGGAATGGTGGGGGAATACATAAGGAGGAAAAACGACCCTTCAAAGATTGTTTACGACCACCCGCTTCTTGAACCGATACTGAAAACCACGTACGGTGTCATCCTCTACCAGGAGCAGGTCATGGAGATAGCCCACAGGTTCGCGGGCTTTACCATGGCGGAAGCAGACGAGTTAAGAAAAGCGATGGGTAAGAAGATAGCGTCGGTTATGGACGAGAAGCGCGAAAAATTCATTGAAGGTGCGCACAAGAAGGGAGTGCCGGCGGCAAAGGCGGAGAAGATATTTGAGCAGATTTCAAAGTTTGCCGGTTACGGGTTCAACAAATCACACAGTACAGGATACGCCATGATATCCTACCAGACAGCCTTTCTGAAGGCGAACTACCCCCTTGAATTCATGACCGCTCTTCTGAACAGCGAAACAGGAGACTTTGCCAAGATAGCGGAATACATAGATGAATGCGAGAGGATGAAGATATGGGTACTGCCGCCGGATGTTGTGGAAAGCGGCGAAGGGTTCAGGATTTTCAGCAACGATATCATGTTCGGCCTTGCCGCGATAAAGAACGTTGGTTCCGGGGCCATAAAGTCCATCATTGAAGCAAGGCAAAAAGGTCCTTTCAAGTCGCTGTTTGATTTCTGCGAGAGGGTCAACCTGCGCACCGTAAACAAGAAGGTGGTGGAAAGCCTGATAAAGGCGGGTTCCTTTGATTACCTTGAAATCCCCCGTTCCCGGCTCTACGCGATAATTGAAGACGCAATCGGCCACGGCTCCAAGATGCAGAAGAAAGCCGCCGAGGGGCAGATGGAGATATTCGGTTCCGAAAACGGCGGCATAGTCGCCATAATGGACAGGAGCGTGCTGGATTCTCTCCCGGAGTGGTCGGAGACACGCTTTCTTTCCTACGAGAAGGAGATGCTCGGGGTTTACCTCACCGGACATCCCCTTCAGAGGTACTCGTCAGTCATGAAGATGTATTCAAATATTTCCGTATCCGAACTGGATGACAGGGTGAGAGAAGGGACCGTCGTGAGCGTGGGCGGCATATTGACCGACATAAAGAGGACCAACACGAAGAAGGGCGAGAGAATGGGATGGGGTGACCTGGAAGACCTTACCGGAAGGGTTCGGGTGCTCTTCTATCCCAGGGTGTACGAATCCTTCGGGTCGCTCATACGCAAGAGTTCAATAGTCTTTGTGAAGGGACGGCTGGAAAAGCGGGACGGCATAACGATTGTCGCCGACGAGGTCGCAAACCTGAACACGGCAAAAGACAGGTTCCTGTCAAACGTGGAGATTGACATAAGAATGCCCATTGAAGAATCCAAGATGCAGGCGCTCAAGGAACTGTTCATAAAGAACAAGGGAAACTGCCCCCTGTACCTGAATCTGATCACGGAAAAAGACCACAGGAAGGTAAAGGTGAAGGCGAACGGCTACACCGTAAACCCGGATATTGAGTTCATTGAGGAGTTGAGGACACTTCTCGGGAATTCCTTCTCCTTCCACATCGGCGTCTGATACCTGCTCCTCTTCACGCACATAGCTTCGTTGTCTGCGTCGGAAACTGCCTCGACATACTGTTGTAGTATGCCTTCGTCATTTCCTCCTTGACGCCTTGCTCTGTGCATGAATTGAAGCAGGTATGACTATCTCACGCCTCTTGACGCAAATTG
>CAYOFY010000047.1:0-12382 GCA_964403465.1 uncultured bacterium | reverse complement strand
GGGTCAAAGCGGCATATGTGTCCGACCATGAAAAATTTATCGGTCTTCTCAAGACTCTTAATGATGGTATCGCATTCCTGCACGTCTTGCGCCATGGGTTTTTCAAGAAAAACATGTTTTCCCGCCCTTATTGCTGCAATTGCCACGGGCAGATGCATGTCCACGTGAGTTACTATATTCACCGCTTCAACTTCCCTGTTTGCGAGAAGTTCGTTATAATCGGTGCAGGTATAACGGACATTATATCTTTTACCTATCTCTTCAAGACGGTCGGTTCTCCTCGTACAGACAGCTGTGACCTCACAATCATTCAGTCCGGCAAGAGTCTCCACATGTTTTTCCCCGAAAAAACCGAGTCCGATAACGCCGTATTTTATTTTTTTCATGATTCTTGATTATAGCAAAAGAATTGGATTTTGCAAGTGCATCTCTATTCGCAGATATATCTTTCGGTACCGGCCGGAATGCGTCGTTGGAGAAGATGGATTGAATTCATCAGGATTTTTTGAGATAGATGATGAGGATGGAGATCGCGGCCGGCGTTATGCCTGATATCCTGCTTGCCTGGCCAAGAGTGAGGGGCCTGACGCCTGATAACTTTTCCCTTATTTCAAGAGAGAGACCCGGTATCCCGGCATAATCAATATTTGAAGGAATTTTTATCCTCTCAAGGTTCTTGAACTCTCTCATGTCGGAAACCATCTTCTCTATGTAAGGCGCATACTTTGCCTCTATTTCAACTTCCCTCGTTACTTCATCGGTATAATCATTTGCCAGATCAAACGCTTTTATCTTTACTCCCGGTTTTGACAGATGCTCAAAGAGAATTATTTTGCCGTTTTCAACGGGAATCTTCCTGCTCTTCAACAGACGGCTCAACTCCTCGATTTTCTCTTTTTTTACTCGTGTCTTTTCCCATTCGTCCCTGCCTACAAGCCCAAGTCTGTAACCGGTTTCCCTCAACCGTATGTCAGTGTTATCCTCCCGCAGCATCAGTCGGTATTCAACTCTTGAGGTGAACATCCTGTAAGGTTCCCTTGTCCCTCTTGTTGTGAGGTCATCTATCAGCACTCCAGCATAACCGGTTGTCCTGTCAAGGATAAGCGGCGGCCCTTTCTTTATTTTCAGGGAAGCATTTATACCTGCAAGAAGTCCCTGTATTGCGGCTTCTTCGTATCCGGTGGTACCGTTTATCTGTCCGGCGAGGAACAGGTTTTCAATTTTCTTCGTTTCCATGCTGGGGTAAATCTGCGTCGGCTCCACAATATCATGCTCTATGCCGTACCCGTAACGCTCTATCCTTGCGTTTTCGAGCCCCTCTATCGTATGTATGAATTCATCCTGGACGTCTGCGGGCAGACTGGTTGATATGCCGTTCGGATAGTAAGTCGTTGTCCCGAGACCCTCCGGTTCAAGGAAGACGTGGTGTCTGTCATGATGGGGGAATTTTACTATCTTGTCTTCTATTGAAGGGCAGTATCTCACACCTGTTCCTGTTATCATCCCAGTGAAGAGCGGAGAGCGGTCAAGGTTATTCCGGATAATACCGTGTGTTTTTTCATTTGTATAGGTTATATAACAGGGCACCTGCCGGATATCAAGTTTTCCGGTTGAAAACGAGAAGGGTACAGGAGGATTGTCTCCATTCTGGGCTCTCAATCTGCCGAAGTCTATCGTTTTTCCATCAAGGCGCGCGCAGGTTCCTGTCTTGAACCTGAGTATCCCAAAACCAAGTTTTTTCAGGTTGTCGGAGAGCATCTTGCTGGATTTCTTATCCTCAATCCTGCCTGCTGGAAAATGCTCCATGCCCATATATATTGTGCCGTTAAGAAATGTCCCGGGAGTGAGAATAACCGCTTTTGCCGATATCTTATCTTCGCCATTGATTTCAATCCCCGTTGCGGTATTATTTTCCACGATGACTTCTGTGACTTCTCCCTCAATTATATGCATGCCGTACTGGCCTGCCACAACGTCCTGCATATAGCGTGCGTATCGCTGCCTGTCAACCTGTGCCCTTGATGACCAGACGGCAGGACCCTTGGAACTGTTCAGTGTCCTGAATTGAATCCCTGCCGCGTCAGTGGCTTTTCCCATCTCCCCGCCGAGTGCGTCAAGTTCCTTTACAAGTTGTCCTTTTCCCACACCCCCCACGGCAGGGTTGCAGGACATATAGCCGATTCTTTTCCTTGCAAAGGTGACGAGAAGAACCGAAAGCCCCATCCTTGCTCCGGCAAGGGATGCCTCCACTCCGGCATGTCCTCCTCCTGCAACAATAATGTCGTATCTCTGTTCCATGTTCTTGAATTATACCTCAACAAAGAGTATTTGTAACAGCCTGGCAAATGCGATAAACTTGAAGAAATGAATCATGCTGGAGGAGACGATGAGAAAAAAACAGGAAATGAAATCTCAAAGCAGTCTGGATAGGCCAGAGGAAGAGGCGAATATCATATTCATGAAGCGGTGGCTGGATGCTCTTTGCAGCGGAAAGGCTGAAGACCGTTTCATTGCAGTTGAGGGCGGGCAGCCCTTCAAGGAAAGCCTGTCGTTCGCCAGCCGCCGGATCCGCCTGGCAGGACAGAATTTTGACAGCGGTCTGGCAATGCTCACAGACGGTTCCGTGGAAATCCGCAGCAGGATTCCCATGACCAGATTCAGGGCAACCGTTGGGCTGGACGACAATCCCATTGCCCGGCGGATGGTCCTGGCTTCGGTGGTCTTTTCAATAGAGACTGCCGGCCGGGAATTATGGCGCAGCATTCCGGTCGGCCCGGCAGACCGTCCGCAGAAGGTTGATTTGAAGCTTGATGGTCCGCGGTCTCTGGTGCTGAAGGCCGTGATGGTCAGCGAGTCTGCCAGGGCACTGAATGGATACTGGGCTCATGCCGATTATGCCGGCGCGACGGTGGAATTGTCAGACGGAAGCGTGCGGACAGTGGCGCGTACTCTTGACGAGCAGAGACTGGAGCAGGCCGTTCAACCGCCGCTCTCTTTCAGTGCGGGCGGGCTTGCCAGCGAGAAGTTTTTCATGGAGTGCAGTCGGGAACTTTCCGTGACCGGGATGGACGGAGGGGGTCGTGTATGCGTTGTGAGCTTCAAGCATCCTTCAAGCGGCTTGACCTGCCGCGTTGAAGCCCGGCAATTTGAAGATTTCCCTGCCGTTGAATGGACAGCATATTTCATCAACGATTCGGAAAAAAAATCGCCGCTGCTGGAGGATGTGCGTGCGCTTGATATCCTGTGGCCGGCGCCTGCGCCTGCACGTTTGCACTGTGCACGCGGTTCGGACGAACGGCCTGATGATTTTCAACATGTCGTGGAGGAGCTTGGCACCATCCGTTCTGACCTGCGTACTGTCCGGCTGGATTCCGGCAGCGCCGGACGTTCTTCAATAAATTTCCTGCCGTTTATGAACATGGAAACCGATAATGAGGGACTTGTGATTGCCATTGGCTGGAGCGGACAATGGGCTGCGGAAATCGGCCGTGAAGCCCAAAGCGGCGCCATGCGTCTCCGGTCCGGCATGGACGGGATTCACCTGCGCCTGAACCCGGGAGAGAGCATCCGTACGCCCAGGATACTTCTGTTGCGCTGGCAGGGAGAATACGTTGACGGCAACAACCTTCTGAGAAGATATCTTCTGAAGCATTGCGTGCCGCAGTTTGCAGGCAGGCCGGTTGAGGCACCTGCATGCCTTGCCACCTGGGGAGGGCAGCCCACGCCGCAACACAGGGAGTTGATCAAACAGCTGGGCAAACACAATCTCCAATATGACTGTTACTGGGTTGATGCCGGATGGTACGGCACTTCGGCGACGCCCTGCCCGGATGTCTTCAGCGGAGAGTGGTGGAAGGTAGGCGACTGGCGCGTCAATCCCCATTACCATGAGAAAGGGCTCAGACCGTTGAGCGATTCTATTCATAAGTCCGGCATGAAATTCCTGCTCTGGCTTGACATGGAGACTGCGCTGCACGGTGCGCCTGTTACGGTGGAGCACCCCGAATGGTTCCTGAGCAAGAATGACGCTCCCAGAAAAGAAGGAACCCCTCTTCTTCTCAATCTGGGTCATCCGGGCGCCCTTAACTATGCGATAGAAACGGTTGCAGGATTGATTGAGAAAGAAGGGGTTGACTGGTACAGGCAGGACTTTAACCAGGGCAGTCCCATTGCCTTCTGGCGTGCCAACGATGAGCCGGAGCGCCAGGGGATGACACAGATACGGCATATTGAGGGACTGTATGCTTTCTGGGATGAACTGCGCCGCAGGTTTCCCCGGATGCTCATAGATAATTGCTCCTCCGGTGGGCGGCGAATAGACCTGGAGACTGTGAGCCGCAGCATCCCCCTGTGGCGGAGCGACTACGGGTGTTTCGCCGAGGCCGATCCGGACGGCCTCCAGGTACATGCCGCGGGCCTGACATTATGGGTACCTCTCAGCGGAGGCGGGTCTGTCTGTCCCCCGGGGGATACCTATTATTACCGCAGCAATCTGTCCGCTGCCCTTACAGATGCCGGTTTTTGCAATGATGTTGAATGCATGAACGAATTCCTGGCAGGAAAGGCAGATGACCGATGGGAGTGGTGCCGCAGGATGCTGGCAGACTACTATCGTGCCCGGCCGTTGTTCTACGGAGATTTCTACCCGCTGACCACTATTACCACGCTTCCCGACACCTGGCTGGCCTACCAATTACATAGGCCGGACCTTGACCGCGGGTTGGTGGTGGCTTTCCGCAGGAGTCAGAATCCTCACCCGACGGCGATGTTCCGCCTCAGGGGACTCATGCCGGGAAACAAATATCTCTTTGAAGATGCCGATACCATGCGGTGCAGCGAGTTTACGTATGAGGAACTGGAAAAGACCGGATTTAAGGTTTCGCTTCCCGAACCGCGCTCATGCCGCCTCGTATTCTACCACGCAAAAAAGAGGCGACGTCCTGACAGGGATTGACCCTGTCTGAACGGGAGAATCTTGTGATATAATTATGACGTTATGGAAAACCTCACGCCCATGCTCAAGCAGTACAACGAGATAAAGAAAGCCCACCCTGGTTATATACTTTTTTTCCGTCTCGGCGATTTTTACGAGATGTTCTATGACGATGCAAAAACTGCTTCAGGGATACTTGACCTCGTGCTTACCGCACGAAGCGCGGGAAGCGCCGGGAAGGCTCCGATGTGCGGAATACCTTTTCACTCGGCGGATTCATATATCTCAAAACTGATAAAGGCGGGATGCAGGGTTGCCATATGCGAACAGGTTGAAGACCCGTCAAAGGCAAAAGGCATAGTCAAAAGGGAAGTTGTTCGCCTTATCACATCCGGAACGTTTATTGACGAAAATAATCATGATTCCAGGTATATCATCTCTTTATATCCCGACAGGAAAAACACCGGGATTTCTTTCGTGGACCATTCCGAAGGGGGAACCGTATACGCAAACGAATTCACGGATATGGGCAAGGTTGCGGAGATAGTTTCCAGGATGCCGGTTTACGAATGCATATTCCCGGTGGAAAAAAAGGAGATTGTCGGGGAATTGTTCAGCCAGCCATTCTTGAAAGGCAGGAAGATAGCGCTGAGCGAGTGCGAGGACTGGATGTTCAACAGGGATATCGCAAAGAAAAACCTGTGTGACCATTTCAGGACAAGGAATCTCGCTGGATTCGGCGTTGAAGAGAAAGAACAGGCGGTCAGGAGTGCAGGAGGACTTCTTGAATATCTGCGGCAGGTAAACAGGAAACCGCCCGGGCACGTGACACGGCTTTCGCTGTATACCGATGCGGACTACCTCCATATAGCACCGTCCGCGGTCCACGGACTAGAAATAGACAGCCTTGTCTCCGTTCTTGACTCAACGGTAACCCCGATGGGTAAGAGGATGCTGAAAAGATGGATTTACTATCCTTTGCTTGATGCGGCCGAGATAAAGAAGAGGCAGGACGGCGTAAGGATACTTATTGAGCAGCCCGGGTTGCGCGGGGGGGCTCTGGAGATTCTGAAGGGAATTACCGACGTTGAAAAAGCATTGTCCAGGATGAGTTGCGGGTACGGCAGCGGTGTGAAGGAAATACTGGCTGTGAACAACCTTCTTGTCAAAATCCCGGAATTGAACCATACCGTGCAAGGGCAGGCTGGAAAAAATCCTTTATTCGGGATAGGCGATATTCCTGAACTCAGGAAATTTCTGTCCCGTACGGTGAATCAAGACATACCCGCAGCGGGTTCCGAGGGAAGGTTTGTGAAAACAGGTTACAGCAGGGAACTTGACGAACTGAAGGATATGAGGGACAACGTCAAGGAATGGTTGAAAAGCCTTCAGAGGGAAGAGATCAAAAGGACCGGCATCAACTCCCTGAAGATAGGATACACGAGCGTTTTCGGGTATTACATAGAGATAACCAGGGCAAATCTTTCCCTTGTGCCTCCAGAATATATCCGGAAGCAGACGCTTGTCAATGCCGAAAGATTTATCACTCCGCAGCTCAAAGAATTTGAAGAAAAGATACTGAGCGCCGAATCCAGAATTCTGGCCATGGAAAACGAGATAATCGAGATTGTAAAATCAGAGATTCTGAAGAATGCCTCCGCCATATATTCAATCACTTCTTCAATAGCGGTTCTTGACGTGTTGTGCTCCCTTTCGTCAGCCGCGCAGCAGAACGATTACACAAGACCCGACATTGATGAGAGATTTGACATAGCCATCAGGAACGGAAGGCATCCCGTCGTGGAAAAAATGACGGATGAGTTTTTTGTCCCCAACGATACGCTGATGGATAACAGCGAGAATCACTTCCTGGTCATAACCGGTCCAAATATGGCCGGCAAGTCAACATACATAAGACAGGTTGCGCTTATTGTGATAATGGCGCAGACCGGGAGTTTTGTGCCGGCCGAAGCGGCCAGGATAGGGATTGTTGATAAAATCTTTACACGCATAGGCGCTCACGATGAAATAAGCAGGGGGCAGAGCACTTTCATGGTGGAGATGACGGAGACCGCGGGTATTATCAACAATCTTTCCAGAAGGAGTCTCGTGGTCCTGGACGAAATAGGAAGAGGCACAAGCACGTATGACGGATTTTCTCTTGCATGGGCCGTTGCCGAACATCTGGTAAGGGAAAAGGTGAGGACGCTTTTTGCGACGCATTTCCACGAACTGACAGGGCTTGAAAACAATAATAAAGGCGTAAAAAATTACAATGTGGCGGTAAATGAAAGCGGCAAGGATGTCGTATTCCTGCACAAGATCATGCCGGGAGGTACTGACGAAAGTTACGGCATATACGTGGCGCAGATTGCGGGAATTCCATCGGCTATCATAAAGAGGGCTGACGAGATTCTTTCCAGACTTGAACTCCAGGGGACGCTCCAGGAACATATCATTGACCGTATGCGCACCGATACACCTTCATTGTTCAGCGGGACGGAGGAATCTCCATACAAGGATTTGAAGGAGGACATTGATGCCCTCAGGAGATTGAAGGAAGATGTCCTTGCGATTGATGTTGACAGCATTGCGCCGGTTGAGGTGAGCGCAAAACTCAGGAAGATACAGGAAGAGCTGAAAAATGGGAAAGGTTAGTTTTTTGTCGAGAGACGTGATAAACAGGATAGCCGCGGGCGAGGTTGTTGAAAGGCCTGCTTCCGTTGTCAAGGAACTCCTTGAGAATTCGGTTGATGCCGGGGCGGCAAACATCTTTATGGAGATAGGCGCTGCCGGTAAGAAACTGATTTCCGTAAGGGATGATGGCTCGGGCATTGAGCCGGATGACATTGAGAAACTTTTTCAGAGACATGCCACAAGCAAGATAGCCAGGGCAGAAGACCTCTACAGGATAGAGTCCCTCGGATTCAGGGGGGAGGCGCTCTACAGCATAGGAGCTGTGGCGGACGTCCTGCTGCGAAGCAAATCAGGAGCCGCAACAGGCGGGGGCAAGGAGATACATGTAAGAGGCGGGCAGAACATCGGCATCAACGATATCGGCCATCCCGAAGGGACAACCGTTGAAGTGAGAGAATTGTTTTTTAACACTCCGGCAAGGCGGAAATTTCTGAGGTCAGATGCCACGGAATTCAGGCGGATTCTTAACATGGTTATTCCCTACGCGATGGTCTTCTACGGGAAAAGATTTTCTCTGTTTCATAACAGGAAGGGTGTTTTGAGTTTTAATCCCTCCGCGGGTCTTCTGTCCAGGTTCTGCGATGTTGCCAACGTGGACAAAAGGAACTTAATCTATGCCGAAAAGGAGATACCGGAAATCTCCCTATCATTGAAGGTCCTGCTCGGAGACATCAACCTCAAGATGCCCACGAAGGAAAAACAGTACGTATTTATCAACAACCGGCCTGTTCATAATCAGTCAATATCATATTCAATAGGCAGGATTTACAGGGAGATTTTCCCCAGAGATACCTATCCCGTGTTTGCCGTTTTCGTGAAGATGCCGCTTGAGGAAATTGACGTTAACATACATCCTGCCAAGAGGGAGGTCAAACTCAGGGAGGAGCAGCGTATTGCTTCAACGCTTTCAGATTTCTGCAGGGAGGTTCTTCTCCGCAGAGGGAAAACGACGGAAGTGGTCAGGAAAACGAGCATTTATTTTGAGAGAAACGAATCTCAACTCAAACCCGATGGCGGGGTGTTTTTGAAGGAGAGTCGTAAACCCGAATCGCTATTTACCGGAACCGGTTCGTCCGAAACCTCCACGGTACCCGAACAGGAATCAATAAGAGCAAAATTGATGAATGCCTCCTACATAGGCAGTTACAGAAACAAGTATCTTCTTTTTGAGTCGGGTGATTCACTGCTTGCGATGGACCAGCATGCGGCGCACGAGAGGATAAACTATGAACTGCTCAGGAGACAGTTTGAGACGGGGAAGATAGATATCCAGCGGTTGTTGACCCCGCTGATAATCAAGCTGGACAGTGAAGAGATTGCGGTCTGGGAAGAAGGGGCCGAAAAACTTGAGGATGTCGGTTTCCTGACGACGAGATGGGATGCAGGTTCAATTGCCGTGCACGGTTTTCCTCAACCAATCAGGAATCCCGAAGCGGCCGTGAGAAGCCTGCTTTCCGAAAGGGGTATTGACAGGGCCGACAGAGAGATGCTTGCGAGGAAAGCATGCAAGGGTTCCGTGGCCGCCGGAGAGAAAATCAAGGATGAAGAAGCCATATCCATAAGGAACGAATTGCTGGAATGTGAAGTTCCGTTTGTCTGTCCCCACGGGCGTCCCACGGTTGTGGAATTTTCCGAATCATTCTTTGACCGGCAGTTCCTCCGGTGAACGGCCAACCCGAGAACGGAGCCTAAAAGGGTCGCGAAGACGATACTCCCTGTGGCAGAACTCACCGGTTTCCTCTGCAATATTGTCTCCTTCATAGTACATCCGGTCCAGTTTGACCTCAATGAAACCCCCGTTTTCTGCACAACAGGCATCGAGCAATCTTTGAATCTCATCGGCAAGTATTTTCTTATTTCCTTCTACCAGCGTGGTCTGAGCGTCCGCACACATCTCAAAGCAGAGTTTTCCTCTAAATACGGATAAATTTTCTATCGGGAAAATATTTGGCTGCATGAGATTTATTACGTCCATGCCGGCTTCCATCAGGAGCGGGATAATCTCATATATCTGTCCGCATGAATGCATCCAGACATCAATGCCGGCTTTGTGTGCACAGTCAAAAATATCCCTGTATACGGGCTGGAATATTTTCCTGAACAGGGAGGGGGAAATCATGCCGGAATTCTGGGTTCCCCAGTCATCGGTGCAGCGATAACCATGAATCCGGCCGGGAAAATTGTCGCTGATGTAACGAATCGTGTCGAGATGATATCTGCCTATATGCCTCAAAAAATCAATTGTTATTTCAGGTCGGGTCATTATATCAACAAGGGTGTTCTCGAACCCGTGAAGAAAATGCGCTCTTTCAAAAAGACATGGACCGTTGCAGCAGACAACATACTTGTTTTCTTCCTCCGCATGCCGGAGGACATCCACCCACCCGGAGTATCTTGAAGGGGCAAGTGCATCGGGAATCTTCAAAGCCATTAAATTTTCCAGGTCATCAAGAACCATGTTCCTGGTCTGCCCCATATCTCTATGACCCTGCCTGACTTCCCAGTACGTACCCCACTCATCCGTTCCGCCTCCGCCCAACCACCATTTCATGCCCACATCAGGAAAGATGGCAACGGTATCGCCTGAAAAGTCGGTTTCTGCCATGCTGCCGGTGAACGGCAGACGTTCAGGACCTTCAAAATGTATGGTCCTGGTAACCAGTTCTTTTGATGTCATGATAACAGTCCTGTCTTCTTCAATTCTTCCGGAAGGTCATCTCTTTCCTGTATCTAATCCATACCGAAAAATCTTCTGTAGGTCTTTACCACGGCAATGTAGTTTTCAATCTTCACGTCTTCATGAACGGAGTGACTCAGGTGAAGGATATGACCACCTTTTGCTCTGAGCCCGTGGTTGAGACACTCCGTAACTTCCTTTTCAACCTCAGTCGTCCCTGCATTGCACATTGTGTATCTTGCGTCAATGTTTCCGATGATGCATATCCTGTCGGCAACCCCTTCGCTGAAAAGTCTTTCCCATGTCATTCCTGCGGATTTGTCAACCTCTTTATATCCGTCAATCCCTGAATTGAAGAAGAAATCGTCCTTTATCGGCCAGTGGTTTCCGTCCGAGGTATACACGGCAAATGCTCCCATCTTATGTATCAGGTTAACATGCTCCTTCATTACAGGCAGAATGAACCTGTGGTAAAGGTTCGGTGATATGAAAGGACCCTTGTCGCAGCTCACGTCTCCTCCTATTGCCATGACACTGCAACCCTGTTCTATCATCTGTTTTGTCTGTTCAAAGGCGTATGCTTTCTGGATCTCAATCCAGCGGAGGTACATCCCGGGTTTTTCAAGCATCCACATCAGCATGAAAGGCTGATAAAATGCCACACCTGTGCCTGCTCCGGATTCAGCCATATAAACCCAGTCAATACCGTCGGCTTCTGCCTGTTCTCGGACCCTTTTCAAAACAGGGTTGTGCATATCGGGTTGTCCGGCGTTCCTGTCCCATGCCTCTATCTTTTTTATTATTTCTTCTTCGGATACCTGCTGAGAGTAAGAATGAGTTGGATTTTCCGGCTGTACAAGTTTTGTTTTTTCGTTGAATACATAAGGGATACCTTCAAGCGTCCATCTTCTGATGCCTGCCCTGGCAGGCCTCTTGTTCCTTATGTACCCGTGACCTGTCAGCCGCACCATGTCCAGGCCAAAAAACCTGCATATCCTGTACTGCGCGACGGCGGATGCCTCTATGAATTCCTCTTCTGAAACACCGTCGGCCATTGCATCCCAGGCCATCGCCGAGTCGGTTGCGATTGTCCTGCCGCATATATCCCAGTATATCGGATGGAATGGCTGGAATATTTCAAATAGAGGGGTCCTGTCGGGTTTCTTGTGCGAAAGCGCTTTTCTTACTCTTTCTTCAGAACCTCTCATGTGTTGTGCCTCCTGAACAGGGATGATTACCCTGTTTTTCTGAATTTGACAGTTTTGTATTATACCACAGTCCGATTTATAATATACGACCGACGGAGGATAAGTGGGAAAAAACAAGAACAGGTACTACAAAGCCCCGGTGCTCAGCCTCATCAGCAAGAAGCAGCCAATATCCCGGATAAGGATAGGCGAAATAACCGGGATACGTCTTGCCACAATAACCGAAGTTGTCAGAGAACTGCTGGAAAGCGGCCTGGTCAGGGAAACCGGAAGAATCAGGAACCGCCAGGGTGTGGGGAGGAAAGAGAAGTTACTGGAGATAATACCCGAAGGCAGGTATTTCCTCGGATGCGAACTTCTGTCTTCAGAGATAAGGGTTCTGGCTCTTAATTTCGCAGGCGAAGTATTGAAGCTAACCTCGGTACCGTTGTGCGGGAGAGAAGGCACATCTGCCATTCTTGAGAAGATAGCCGGCGGAATTTCCTCGCTCGTGAAAGAAATAATGCTGCCGGAAAAGAAGATACACGGTCTGGGTTTTGTTGACCCCGGTATTATTGATGACGAAAAGGGGATATCAGTATTTTCCACAATAATGCCGGGATGGAGCAACGTGCCGGTAAAACAATACCTTCAGGAAAAACTCGGGTTCAGGGTCCACATGATAAATACGTCGCAGGCGAAAGTCCTTGCGGAGAATTCCTTCGGCAGCGGGAGGAATGTGGACAATCTTATTTTCATAGAATACGGAGAAGGTATTTCATGCGGCATCATAAGCGAGAAAACGCTCATAGGCGGCTATATGGAAATAGCAGGGGAGATGGGGCACTTCAATTTTCCTGACCGGAAGGAAAAATGCAGATGTGGCCA